>CAYZQG010000006.1:0-21212 GCA_964480685.1 uncultured Lentimicrobiaceae bacterium | reverse complement strand
CCGCGGTGTCGCCGAGATCCTCCTCGATGCGCAGCAACTGGTTGTACTTGGCGATACGGTCGGAGCGGGAGAGGGAGCCGGTCTTGATCTGCAGGGCATTCATGCCGACGGCGATGTCGGCAATGGTGCTGTCTTCGGTTTCGCCGGAGCGATGACTGATGACTGCGGTATAACCATTGAGGTAAGCGGTTGAAATGGCTTGAATGGTTTCGGAAAGCGTTCCTATTTGATTTACTTTGATAAGAATAGAATTAGCAACTCCTTTTTCAATGCCCATTTGCAAACGATTGACATTGGTAACAAATAAGTCGTCGCCAACTAGTTGAACGTCGTCGCCGATTTTATCGGTTAATAATTCCCATCCTTTCCAATCGTCTTCAGCCATACCGTCTTCAATTGAAACGATGGGGTAACGTTTGCACCAATCAGCCCAAAAGTCAACCATTTGAGCGGAAGTTAATTTTTCGCCGGTTGATTTTTTAAAATGATATACGTTTTCTTTTTCGTCAAAAAATTCGGAAGAAGCAGGATCTAAAGCAATAGCAACTTGTTCACCGGGTTTATAACCTGCTTTTTCGATGGCTTCAATTAGCAATTGAATAGCTTCTTCGTTTGATTGTAAATTGGGGGCAAAACCGCCTTCATCACCCACATTGGTAGAATAATGTTTGCTGTTAAGCAATGCTTTCAACGTATGAAAAACATTGGTTCCCATGTGAAGAGCTTCGCTAAAAGAAACAGCTCCGTAAGGAACAATCATAAATTCTTGAAAATCTATTGAATTATCGGAATGTTTACCGCCGTTTAAAATATTCATCATCGGAATAGGAAGGGTATTGGCATTTACACCGCCTAAATAGCGATATAATTCCTGTCCGATTTCCATGGCAGCAGCTTTGGCACATGCCAATGAAACGCCGAGCATAGCATTGGCACCGAGATTGCTTTTATTTTCGGTAGCATCCAATTCAATCAATCGGGCATCAATAACATCTTGTCGATCAACTGGGTATCCTTTTATTTCTTCTAAAATTATTTTTTGAATATTTTGAATAGCTTTTAATACACTTTTTCCTTGAAAATTTTTAGGGTCATTATCGCGTAATTCAACCGCTTCATGTACGCCGGTTGATGCACCCGAAGGAACGGAAGCTCGTCCCATAGCACCAGCTTCGGTGTAAACATCTACTTCTACTGTAGGATTGCCTCTCGAATCCAAAATTTGTCGTCCTGCTATATGTATTATTCTACTCATTTTAAAATAAAATGTTAATAAATTTTTAAATTATTTTGCTGTTTGATAAATACTTGTGTCAACATTGATAGATAAAACCGGAATGGAAGAACGATTAACTAATTTTTGGCTGAATGAAGTCAACACAAAGGCATCGTCGCCATATAAATCGGTTTCTTTCATCGCAATAATCAGATTTGCTTTCAAATTTTCTGCAATTTCGATAACTTGTTTGGGGTCTTTATCGCTTTCAATCACGGTAGAGTCTAATCTGATATCACGTTTGTTTAAGTAAACTTCTGCTTTATTTAGATAAGCATCTACCAAAACGCGTAAATCTCTGTATTTGGAAGTATAAAGTCCTACTAAGTGTACTTTTGCCTGAAATTCTTTTGCCAAAACGGCGGCAGTTTTAATTTTTTGAAGTGTTTCTCGCGAAGAATCAATAATAACCACTATATCGGTTAAATCGCGATGAATATTGACGGTATCACGCACGGTTAAAATCGGGCAATCGCATAAACTGATAATTCTCATGGCGTTGCTACCAATAAACATTTCTTCAAAACCACTGGTGCCGTGTGTCCCTACTACAACCAAAGCATGGCCCTGTTCTTTGACTTCATTGCTCATTTCTCTGGCAGCTTTTCCAATGCGAATTTTATATTTTACTTTGGTATGGTGTATGTGTTTTTGACAATAATCGGTTAATTCAATCAATTTTTTTTCAGCAATCGAAAGAATATTGGAACGCAATGTAATATTGGTTTCTTCAATAATTTTTGCATCCGGTGTTAAACTATATAAAAGGGTTAAATTAGCTTTTAATCTAATTGAAAGAGAAACAGCATGTTTCATTGCATTCATTGATCCCACCGAGAAATCTATCCCTACAATAATATTTTTCATGACTATAATTTTTTAAGGTTATTATTCAATTGTAAAAGTAATAAAAATATTTATATTATTTAATAGTTATTAAAAATAATTATACGGCAATTTCGCCTTTAATATGAGGATGAGCTTGGTAATTTTTTAAAGAAAAATCGGGAAACGTAAAATCGTTGATTGATTTTATATCGGGATTTAATTCCAGTTGCGGAAGAGGAAATGGGTCGCGTTGAATTTGCATTTTAGCTTGTTCGATGTGATTGGCATATAAGTGCAAATCACCGAAAGTATGAATAAATTGTTTGGCTTTTAATCCGCAAACTTGAGCTATCATCATCGTTAATAGAGCGTAAGAAGCAATATTAAACGGAACACCAATAAATGCATCGGCACTTCGTTGATATAATTGGCACGAAAGTTCACCTTTATAAACATAAAATTGATATAAAATATGGCAAGGCGGTAAACGCATTTCATCCAAATCGCCTACATTCCACGCCGATACCAATAATCTTCGGGAATCGGGATTTGTTTTAATTTGATTGATAACATTTTGCAGTTGATCGATGGGTTGTCCGTTTTTATTTGTCCATGATCGCCATTGATAGCCGTAAATAGGACCTAAATCGCCTTTTTCATCTGCCCATTCATCCCAAATACTTACCTTGTTATCTTTCAAGTATTTGATATTTGTATCTCCTTGAATAAACCAAAGTAATTCATAAATTATTGATTTTAAATGCAATTTTTTAGTAGTTACTAAAGGAAAACTTTTTTCAAGATCAAAAAAAGTTTGATAACCAAAAACACTGTAAGTTCCCGTTCCGGTTCTATCTTGTTTATAATTTCCGTTTTCGAGGATATAATTTAAAAGATCAATATATTGTTTCATTTTGATGATTATGAGAGTATGTTGCTTATATTTCTTTGCAAAAGTACATAATTTATCCTTACTTAAAACCTAAAAGGAACAAATTTTATAGCGATATTTTCATAAAGACGCACAAGCCAAACAGGCAATACTTACGCGTGTATTTGGTATTTCCAATAAAGTGTTTGTAGCTGCTTCTAACGTTGAACCGGTTGTAATTACATCATCAATCAAGAGAATATGTTTTCCTTCGAAGGAAGTAGAATTTATAACTCGAAAAATATCGTTCGTATTTTCCCATCGGTTATATTGCGAACGTTTGGTTTGAGTATCGGTTTCAATGTAACGAATAAATGATTGTGTATCTATGGGTTTTGTTAAAGCTTTTTGAATGCCTTCGGCAATAATTTCACTTTGATTATAACCGCGTTTTTGCTTTTTATTTGGATGCAAAGGAATGGGAATAATGACATCCACCGATTTAAAAATATCGTTTTCCAACAAATCCAATCCAAATAAATATCCAAAATATAAACCGATATCTTTCTGTCCTTTATATTTAAGCTGATGCACAAGATGTTGAATAGCACTTCCTTTTTTAAAGAAAAAACATGCCGTAACGGCTTCTACTTTAACTTTCCCCAGGAATTGATAGCATAACGGATTTTCTTGTTGTAAATGAAAATTAGTTTTGGGTAAACTAATCAAGCAATGTGAGCAAATACATTCTTCATTTTTAACCAAATTTTTACCGCAAGCATAACAATAAACGGGATAAAAAAGTGAAATAAAATCGTTAATTATAGTCTTCATAGTTTTAATGGTTTGACAATAAATAAGTTACTTAAATAAATGTTTTTTTTAAAAAATTATTCAAAGATAGCTAATATTTTTTTACATTTGTAAACTGAATTTTATTATTTAAAAACAATATGGAACAAGAAGATAATTTGATTAAAGAAGTAAAAAAATATAAAAGATTAACCTTTATATTTGCCATAATATCTGTTATTTTAGCAATATTATTAATTTATTCGCTACTTAATGTACGTCAAATCGTGGTAGAAAAAAATACATCCTTGGAACAACAATCCGAATTACAATCCGAATTAGATTCCATTCTTCGTGAATATCACGTAATCAAAAATGAATATGGTGATTTGAATGCTCAATTGTCGGAAAAAGACAGTGCTATTGTTAAACAAGCCAAAGAAATAGAACAATTAATTCATTCACAAGCCGATTATCGACGTATTAAAAAGAAATTGGAACTTCTTCAAAATCAAGGGAAAGAATATGTTTTCTTGTTAGATTCCTTATATACGGCTAATAAAAATTTAACCATAGAAAATACGGAGGTAAAAAATCAAAACATAAAACTTTCGCAAGAAAAAGATGAATTGGCAAAAGAAAGAGAGATTCTGAATGAAAAGGTAAATACGGCAGCCAAATTCAAAGCCTATAATATTTCATTAAAAGGCGTTGTACTAAAGCAGGGCGGTAAAAAAGAAGAAGAAACCGACAAATCAAAACGGATAGACCAATTTAAAGTTATCTATACATTAAGCGAAAATAAGCTTATTCCTTCAGGAGAAATTAATTTATATTGTCGGATTTCATTACCCGACGGACGAATACTTGCCTTAGGATCGGGAGAGGCTTACAGTTTTATTAACAACGATAAACAATTGCAATATACTATCAAATCAACCATCACCTATGATAATAAAGCCAAACAAATTACTATGATTTGGAAACTTAGAGAAGGTGATCAGGCTGTGCCGGGAACGTATACGGCTCAATTATTTACAGATACCGATTTTATCGGAGAAACTACACTTGTATTAAAATAAAATTATTAATCATATAAAAACAGTTTTATTATGGCATTCGAAATACTCGACAGTAATTGGAAAGAAATAACAAGTTCAAATTCTTTGGTAGTCATTGACTTTGGGGCAGAGTGGTGCGGTCCTTGTCGAATGATTGCTCCTATTGTAGAAGAAATTGCAGAGGAATATAAATCCAAAGCACTTATTGGGAAAGTTGATATTGACAGTAATCCTGAAATAACTATGCATTTCGGTATTAAAAATATTCCTACCCTTCTTTTTATTAAGAACGGTCAAATAGCTGACAAACACGTAGGAGCTATTCGCAAACCCGAATTGCTGAAAAAAATTGACGATTTGTTATAATTCATTTTCCGTTTTATAATTTTAAAATAACTTATTCATAAATAAGTTATTTTTTTTCTCATAATGAAGACATTAACTATTTTTTTACGTATAGAGGGCAATTAATATCCTTTATATTGATTTTCTAGAAGATTTTGAATTCAATTTGTTTATAATTTTTTCTGGAAAGCACCGATAGTTTTTATAAAAAAAAGTACTTTTGTTGAAAATTCTAAAGAAATGTTACAGTTAAATTTTTTACGAGAAAATCCCGATTATATTATTGAAAGACTAAGTGTTAAGAATTTTCATGCGGAAGAGCAAATTAAAAATATTTTGCATTATGATAAACTTCGTCGTGGTTTACAAAAACAATTGGACGATAATTTTGCCGAACAAAATAAAATAGCCAAAGAAATCGGTATTTTATTTAAAGAAGGCAAAGCAAACGAAGCCCAAACGTTAAAAGAAAGAACGGCTCAGCTGAAAATCGAAGCTAAAAAAGTTGAAGAAGAGCTGATTGGCAACGAAAATGCTACCAACGAAATTTTAGTGCTTTTACCCAATCTTCCGCATGCAAGCGTTCCTCGTGGAAAATCGGCTGATAACAACGAGACCGTGTATTCGGATGGCGATTTTTCGGTTCCGGCTTATGCCGTTCCTCATTGGGATTTATGTGAAAAATTAAATTTGATAAACTTTGAAATAGGTTGTAAATTAACAGGTTCCGGTTTCCCGATTTATATCGGAAAAGCTGCCAAACTACAACGAGCTTTAATCAACTTTTTTCTCGAAAATGCTTTGGATGCAGGTTATATTGAAATACAACCACCCTATATGGTAAATGAAGATTCCGCCTATGCTACCGGTCAACTTCCCGATAAGGAAGGACAAATGTATCATGTTACCAAAGACAATCTCTATCTTATTCCCACGGCGGAAGTACCGGTAACAAATATCTATCGGAATATGATTTTAAAAAACAACGAACTCCCTATTAAACATTGTGCCTATTCGGCTTGCTTTCGACGAGAAGCCGGTTCTTATGGAAAAGATGTTCGTGGGCTGAATCGTTTACATCAATTCGATAAAGTTGAAATTGTGCAAATTACCCTTCCCGAAAATTCTTATTCCGTATTGGAAGAAATGAAATTACATGTAGTTACTTTGTTGCAAAAATTGGAATTACCTTTCCGAATTATTCGTTTATGTGGCGGAGATATGAGTTTTACTTCGGCTTTAACTTTTGATTTTGAAGTATTTGCAAAAGGTCAACAGAAATGGTTGGAAGTTAGTTCGGTTTCAAACTTTGAAAATTTTCAAGCCAATCGTATGAAATTACGCTTTAAAAATGAAGAAGGGAAAACACAATTATTACATACTCTCAACGGCAGTGCGTTGGCATTACCTCGTATTGTTGCCGCTTTGTTGGAAAATCATCAAACTGCTGAAGGTAAAATAATGATACCTAAAGCATTACAAGCCTATACCGGCTTTGAATGGATATAATTAATACATAAAGAAAAATTGCCTTATGGATGAAATGATTTTAATTTTAGATTTCGGTTCACAATATACGCAGCTTATCGCTCGAAAAATCAGAGAAATTAATGTTTATTGTGAAATAAAACCCTATCATTCCGTCACTTCTCTTCCCGACAATGTGAAAGGAATTATTTTATCGGGAAGTCCCTTTTCGGTATACGACAAAAACGCTCCCATTCCTATGTTGGGAAAATGGCAACGGAAAGTACCGATATTAGGTGTTTGTTATGGAGCCCAATTCTTGGCACAACACGAAGGAGGAAAAGTAATGTCTTCTCCCACAAGAGAATACGGAAGAGCTAATTTAACATATTTACATCCCGAAAATATTTTGTTGAAAAATATTAATATCCATTCCCAAGTATGGATGTCGCATGGCGATACTATTACCGAAATTCCTCCTCATTTTGAAGTAATCTGTAGTACCGAAAGTGTTAAATATGCGGGTTTTAAAATAAAAAATCAAGACACTTACGGCATACAATTTCATCCCGAAGTACATCATTCGGAAGAAGGAAAACAACTGTTGACCAATTTTGTAGTGAATATTTGTAAATGCAGTCAAACATGGACTTCCGAATCGTTTGTTGAGTTAACCGTACGAGAGTTAAAAGCACAATTACAAAACGATAAAGTTATTTTGGGACTTTCGGGCGGAGTAGATTCAACGGTAGCTGCTTATTTGCTTAATAAAGCCATAGGTGAAAATTTATACGGAATTTTTGTTGATACCGGTTTGTTGCGAAAAAACGAATTCGAATCCGTGATGGAATCGTGCAAACAAATAGGAATCAATATTATAGGAGTCAATGCCAAAGATATATTTTATGAAAATTTAAAAGGCGTTACCGATCCCGAACAAAAACGAAAAATTATCGGTAGTACGTTTATTGATGTTTTTGATCAACAAGCTAATAAACTAAAAGAGGTTAAGTGGTTGGCACAAGGAACAATTTATCCCGATGTAATTGAATCGGTTTCCGTAAAAGGACCTTCCGCCACCATCAAATCGCATCATAATGTAGGTGGATTGCCTGAACGTATGAACTTAAAAATTGTAGAACCTTTGCGATTTTTATTCAAAGATGAGGTACGTCATGTGGGTGAAACATTGCACGTTCCGAAAGATTTACTCTACCGTCATCCTTTTCCGGGACCCGGTTTGGGAATACGCATTTTGGGCGATATTACTCCCGAAAAAGTTCGATTACTTCAAGAAGTGGATGCCGTTTTTATGGAAAATCTTCGTGAATCGGGTTGGTATGATAAATGTTGGCAAGCTCTTTCGGTTTTATTGCCGGTGAGAAGTGTGGGTGTTATGGGCGATGAACGTACGTATGAAAATTGTGTTGCTTTACGTGCCGTTACTTCCGTGGATGGAATGACTGCCGATTGGGTACATTTTCCCTACGAATTATTGGCTAAAATTTCAAACGAAATCATCAATAAAGTACGCGGAGTAAATCGAGTGGTTTACGATATCAGCTCCAAACCTCCCGCTACCATTGAATGGGAATAAAAAACAAAAAGCTATGAAAAACAATAATTTAATTTTAAATAAAGTTGAAGAAAAAATTATTAATATAAGAGCACAAAAAGTCATATTAGATAAGGATGTAGCTGTTTTATACGGAGTAGAAACGAAACGTATAAATGAAGCTGTTAAAAACAATCCGGAGAAATTTCCGAAAGGATATTTTTTCCAATTAACCAAGGAAGAATTTTCCATGTTGCAGTCGAAATTTTCGACCACAAATTATCAGATGATCAGAACATTTCCAAAAGCTTTTACCGAAAAAGGATTGTATATGTTAGCGACTGTTTTAAAAAGCGAATGTGCTACTCAAGCTACTTTATCCATCATTGAAACATTTGCTGAGATAAAAGAATTATCACAAACATTGAACGCTATTGCTGATACAGACAATACTATTCAACAACAATCTCTTATACAAAAAAGCACTCAATTACTTTCCAACCTACTCAACGATGACATGCAAATTACCGATATTGAAACAACAATAGAACTTAATTTTGCAGTTATGAAACTTAAACATACTATTAAACGAAAAAAAGATTAATAATTATGAACCATTTAGAACGTGCTTTAGATCAACAAAACCAATGGTGGAAATATATTGTAATTATTCTTGTGGGCTTTGTTGCAGCAAATTTTATTGGAGCTTTACCCTTGATTGTTATCATTACTACCCGAACTTTACAAGGATATACGGCAAATCCCGAAAATGTACTTGATTTATCGGCTTATGGGATTGATTTGAATATAGGTTTGATTTTGATGTTATTACCTTTTGTCGTAGGATTGTTAATTATTATTCCTTTATTGAAAAATCTTCATAAAAGATCGTTGAGTGAAGTAATAAACGGCACAAAAAAAATACGATGGAATCGGTTTTTCTTTTCAATGGGAATTTGGACGTTGTTGATGATAGCAAGCTTTGCGATTGAATACCTTGCCTTTCCCCAAGATTTTGTTTTGCAATTTGATCCCGTAAAGTTTTCCATCTTGTTAATTATTTCTATCGTTTTAATTCCTTTTCAAACTACTTTTGAAGAAGTTATTTTCAGAGGATATCTCATGCAAGGCTTCGCAGCTTGGACTAAAAACCGATGGTTGGCAATCATAATTCCGGCAATAGCTTTCGGATTAATGCATTCGTTTAATCCCGAAATCGATTCTTACGGATTCTGGTTAGCCATGCCTCAATACATCCTTTTCGGTTTGATATTCGGCATTATGGTTGTTTTAGACGACGGCATTGAAACTTCTATGGGAGCTCATGCTGCCAATAATATCTTTTTATGCCTCATTGTAACCTCAAAAGGCTCAGCTTTACAAACATATGCCCTTTTTGAACAAATCAATATAAAGCCTTCGATTATGGATACCGTTCAACTTTTAGTGAGTGGAGTTATCCTTATTGTAATCTTAGGAATTAAATATAAATGGGAATTCTCCGTTTTAAATAAAAAAATTGAAGTAGAAAACGTCTAAATATATCATTATGAATATAAAAAATAAATGTTTATTAGTCATCTTATTTGTATGTATATCGTCCGTATATGCCCAAAAATCAAAAGATACACTCATTGAAAACGGTAAGATTTTTTTGGTTCATACCGTAGAAAAAGGACAAACTTTATACGGGTTATCAAAAATATATAATGTTAGTATAGAACAAATTATAAAGTATAATCCGCAAGCAGAAAATGGGGTTAAAGCCAAAGAAAGCATTAATATATATGTGGGTGAAGAGACCAAAACGGTTTTCAAAGAGCCTAAAGTGAAAACCGTAACCGATGATTCGTTGCCAAAACAGATTCATAGTGTCGAAGCCGGAGAAACTTTATTTGGTATTGCTCGCAAATATGGTGTTACACTGGTTCAATTGCATGAATGGAATCCCGGATTAACGGAGAATTTATCCATAGGTCAAAAAATTACGGTTTACAGTAAAAGTGTTTCTCAACAAAAAGAAAACATTCCATCCAAACAAGTTTCCAACAAGGGAAATAAAAAAGCATCTTACAAAGTATATGCTTTAATCCCTTTATATCTCCATAATTTGGATCGAATTGATACCACTAATTTTAAAGATTTATCCGATTACGATGCTATTAAATCATTCCATTTCATACAATTCTATGAAGGATTATTGCTCGCTGCCGAAGATGCAAGCAAAAAAGGCATTCCTATTAAACTCTATGTAGAAGATATTAATGAACAGAATACAAATAAGTTGAAAGAAATGATTCAACAAGGAAAATTTGCCGATGCCGACTTGATAATAGGTCCCTTTTTCAGCGATGAATTTGCCATGATGTGCGAATATGCAAAAAATAAAAATATTCCACTGGTTAATCCTTTCTCTGTTACTTTTGATGAATGTAATTCTACCATGTTTAAAGTCAGTGCTTCGTATCAAAGCCAAGCCGAACAAATAGGAAAGTATATTGCTCAAAAAAATGATAAAGCACAAATTATTTTAGTGAATAATCAAAGCACTGGCGATATAGCTAAAATCTTGGCATACAAAGCCGGACTGATACGCTCCATCCCCGATTCGAAACAAATTTCCATTAAAGAAATCAATTATGCCAAAGAAGGCGTTAGTGGCATACAAAACGCCATGAATCCGGATTGTGAAAATTATGTTTTTACTTTTTTCACCGGCGAAATCAACATTACCAATTTTATTCAACGCATGTATGCTTTAAAATATGAAAATGTTACATTATTTGCTCCTTCGTTTTGGAATGAGTACGATAATATTGAAACAGAATATTTTATGTCCTTAAAAACGCATTATGTAGATCCATTTTTTGTAGATTATTCCGACCCTGCCATTATTACATTTATTGATAAATTCAGAGAAAAATATGAAACTGAACCTACTTTGGAAAAATTTGCTTATCAAGGATACGATATTACCTATTATTTTTTAACGGCTTTAATGGAATATGGATGCAATTTTGGAACAGAAATTAATGATATTCAATTACCTTTATTATCAACTCAGTTTCATTTTAAACAAATTTCCGGTCATTGCTTTGAAAATACATTTATACATATTTATAAATTAAAAGATTATAAACTAATTGATGCTATTAAAGATATGGATGCAGAACAAACAACACCTACCGTTAATCCAAAATAATTGAATTTCAATCGATAAAAATTTTATTCTCAATTTTCTATATGATTAAACAAGAAACGATAGACGAAATTTTAAACACCTGCCGAATTGAAGAAGTGGTTGGTGATTTTGTTCGTCTGCATAAACGTGGTGTTAATTACATCGGTTTATGTCCGTTTCACAACGAAAAAACGCCTTCGTTTACGGTTAGTCCTGCCAAAGGAATCTGTAAATGTTTTGGATGCGGTGTAGCAGGCGATTCGTTAAGTTTTGTCATGAAACACGAAAATTATTCGTATGTCGAAGCTTTGCGCTATTTAGCCCAGAAATACAATATTGAAATACACGAAACTGCTCAAAGCTCGGAAGATATTAAATTGCTCAACGAACGAGAAGCCTTATTATCGCTAACCGCTTTTGCTACTGAATATTTTTCGACTAATTTATATGAACATAATGAAGGTAAATCAATAGGAATTCCTTATTTTAAAGAAAGAGGATTTACCGAAGATACGCTGTTAAAATTTCAATTGGGATATGCTACGCATCATCGCGATGCTTTTTTAAATTTTGCTCTAAAAAAGGGATATACCCTTGATAATCTCGAAAAATCGGGACTTATTGTCGTTAAACAAAACGACAATTCGATTGCTCGTTTCGATCGTTTTACAGAACGTGTTATGTTTCCTATTCATAACTTTTCGGGCAAAGTAATCGGTTTTGGTGGTAGAATTTTACAAACTACCGATAAAAGTAACGCTAAATATATCAATTCTCCCGAAACACCTATTTACCATAAAAGTGATATTTTATACGGAATTTTTCAAGCAAAAAATGCCATTAAAAAAGCCGATAAATGTTATTTGGTAGAAGGTTATACCGATGTCATTTCTTTGTATCAAGCAGGCATTGAAAATGTGGTAGCATCATCGGGAACCTCTTTAACTCAAGGGCAAATAAAACAAATCACTAAATTAACCAACAACGTTACCATTCTTTACGACGGCGACAGTGCCGGTATCCATGCTGCCGTTCGGGCTGTGGGCATGTTGCTGAAAGAAAATTTGAATATTCGCATCATCATTCTTCCTCCAACCGAAGATCCCGATTCGTTTGCTCGAAAACATGATTTACAAGAGATTCGCGATTTCTTTTTGGAAAATGAAAAAGATTTTATCCGTTTTAAAATCGATCTTTTATCCAAAGAAGCCGGCAATGACCCCGTTAAAAAAGCGGAATTTGTTAATCAGATTGCTGCCGATATTGCCAGCATTCCCGACATTATCAAAGTATCACTTTTTGTAAAACAATGCAGCAGTTTGCTCGGTGTTTCTGAAGCGATTTTATTTCGTACCATCAATAAAATCAGAGTAAAAACTTATAATGACGGAAAATTTGAACAAACGAAAACTAATTCGGAAGAAACTGTTTTACAGGTAGATTCTGAACAACTTAAACCTAATTTTAAAGATATTATTCCGCTCGACATTTCGGATGTGGAATTAAAAATTTTGTTTTTGTTGTTAAATTACGGCGATAAATCAATCGAGATTCCTATTAAAGATAAAAAGAAAATTGAAAAAGGACTAACTATTCGAGTAGATCAATTTATTTTCAATAATTTAGACAGTGATGAGATTGTTTTTGAAACTCCTTTGTACCAAAAGTTTTTAGATAGCTATGCAGAGATTGCCGAAAAATATCCGTCCGATATAGTTGCTCAGCTAAAACAACATCCCGATAAAGAAATTTTCGACCTCTATATTAAGTTAGTAGATATAAAACCTATTCCCAGCCCTCATTGGGAAAGTAATAAAATTAAAAGTTTTATTAACACGATTGACAATAACAAATCGAAATTACATGAAGAAGTTGTGCGAAGTTTGCAAGTCTTACGGTTGATTAAACTTAAAAAAATCAAAGAAAAAAGTCTTGAAGAAATAAAACAAACCAATAATATTGACGATATTTCAATTCTTCTAAATAAATTGAACAACATAACAAAAGTAATTTGGGAAATTGAAAAAGTATTAGGAGTTAATTACAGATAAAAAAACTATGAACAAAGAAGAACTATTTGTAAACGTTATTCTTCCGTTGCCGCTACCTGCGTTTTTCACGTATAGTGTTCCCATAGTTATATCATCGGAAATAGCTGTCGGAAAGCGAGTTTTAGTTCCTTTCGGTAAACATAAATTCTATGCTGCCATAATCCATCACATTCACACACAGAAGCCAAGCAATTATCAAACCAAAGAAATTTTAAATGTATTGGACGAAACACCCATTGTTAATGAAAAACAATTGGCTTTATGGATTTGGATTGCAGAATATTATATGTGTACATACGGTGAAGTAATGGCAATTGCCTTACCGTCGGCGTTTAAATTAGCAAGTGAAACCAACATTGAAATTCATCCCGATTATGATGGAGAAATTTCGCATTTATCTGAAAAAGAATTGCTTATTGTAAATTCATTATTAAATAATCAAACCTTAACCATTAAACAAACCGAAAAATTAACCGGAAACAATAGAGTTATTCCTGTAATTAAAACATTGATTGACAAAGGAATTATTACTGTTTGTGAAGAAGTGGAACAAAAGTACAAAATAAAAACCGAAAGTTTCTTATGTTTATCCGAAACCTATAAAAACGATGAAAATGCTTTAAATTTAGTATTTCAAGAACTTGAAAAATCGAAACGAACACAAAAACAATCGGATGCTTTACTTTATTTTTTATCGTTGCTTCATTCCTCTCACGACACCTTTATTCCCAAAAGTAAAGCCCTTGTTTTGGAGAAATTCAATGAAAGTCAATTGCAATCGCTTGTAAAAAAAGGCATTTTAGAATCACATCAATTAACGGTAAGTCGCTTACCCGATTTTCAAGCCGAAGAAGATTCTTCAACCATTGCACTTTCTTTGGAGCAAGAAGAAGCGTTAACAAATATCAAGCAAACATTTGAAAAAAAAAATACGGTTCTATTTCATGGAGTTACAGGTAGCGGGAAAACGGAAATCTATATTAAACTGATACAGGAAGAAATCAATAAAGGAAAACAAGTACTTTATCTTTTACCCGAAATTGCACTTACGACTCAAATTATTAATCGTTTACGAAAATATTTCGGGAATAAAATCGGCATTTATCATTCGCGTTTTAACGAATCGGAACGCGTAGAAATCTGGAACCATGTTGCCGAAAAAAACGATACGCACTATCAAATAATTATCGGTGCACGTTCGGCTTTGTTTCTTCCTTTTTATGATTTAGGATTAATTATTGTTGATGAAGAACACGATGTTTCATACAAACAATTTGACCCGACGCCACACTATCAAGCAAGAGATGCGGCTTTGGTATTGGCAAAATTACACCACGCCAAAACATTGCTCGGTTCAGCAACCCCTTCGATAGAAACGTATTTTAATACTACAAAAAATAAATTCGGCTTAGTAAGTCTTTATCAACGTTATGGAGGATTGGCTTTGCCCGAAATCATGCTGGTTGATTTAAGAAAGGAAGGACATAACGAACAAGGATTTACCCCTTATACTAAAACATTGTTGGATCACATTGAAAAAGCCTTAGCAAAAAAAGAACAAATCATTCTATTTCAGAATAGAAGAGGCTTTTCGGTGCATCTAGAATGTAAATTATGTAATTATATTCCCACTTGCAAACATTGCGATGTAACCTTGACTTATCACAAACATAATAATCAATTGCGATGTCATTATTGTGGTTATACCGAAAAAGTTCCGCAGTCATGCCCTTCTTGTAAAAATCTACATCTAGAAATGCGAGGATTGGGAACGGAAAAAATTGAAGAAGAACTTCAAATTATTTTTCCTTCGGCAGTTATTGCTCGCTTGGATTACGACAGTACCCGTAGCAAAACGGCTTATCAACAAATAATTTCTAATTTTGAGAAACGAAAAATTGATATTTTAGTTGGCACGCAAATGATTACAAAAGGTTTAGATTTCGATAATGTAAGTACCGTGGGCGTTTTAAATGCCGATAATATGCTGTATTATCCCGATTTTCGTTCGTACGAACGTGCCTTTCAGATGTTTTCGCAAGTGAGCGGAAGAGCCGGACGCAAAAATAAACAAGGGAAAGTACTTATACAAACTTTTAATCCTAAACATTCTCTTTTTCAGTATGTTTTGTGTAATGATTATCAAAGTTTTTTTGAAAAAACGATCATGGAACGTAAACAATTTCGTTATCCGCCAATCTATCGTTTCATTAAAATTACGTTAAAACATAAAAAAATTGAGACGTTAAATCCCTTGGCGGATGAACTTGCCAACCAATTAAAAAAAACATTTCCATCCCATATTTTAGGTCCGGAATTTCCTCCGATAATGAGAATTAAAAATTTGTATCACAAAGATATCATTATAAAATTAATTCCTTCGTCAAACATAGCGAAGTACAAACAATGGATACGAGAAGTGATTAACGCTCCGATTTTTAAATCCATTCAAATTCATATTGATGTGGACCCCTATTAAAGCTAAATACTATGAAAACAAAAAGACACGCTATTCTTTTACTTTTTCTATTTTTACCTGTAGAGTTACTTTTTTGTCAACCCGATAAAATTCCGATTGGCAAATTTGAAGACGGTTTTCGTGATATCAACTGCTTAAGAATCTGTTTTTACAACTTAGAAAACTATTTTGATCCCGAAAACGATTCCCTAAAAAACGATGATGCTTTTACTCCCGATGGGTCAAATCATTATACAAATTATCGCTTCAAGAAAAAAACTACAAATATGGCAAAAGTTATTATTGCCATGGGTGGTTGGGAAGCTCCCGAAATTATCGGCATTTGTGAAGTTGAAAATGATAATGCGATTAAAAAATTGATTTACAATTCGGCATTGAACACTTATAAATATCGGTTTATTCATTATGAATCCGGAGATTCAAGAGGAATTGATGTGGCTTTGCTTTATCGCCCCGATAAATTTAAAGTTATTTATTCCAGTCCGATTATAATCGCCGATACGGGAAACAATTCATTAAAAACGCGTGATATTCTTTATGTTAAAGGAATATCTCCATTTCATCCGTTCGATACGTTACATATTTTTGTAAATCATTGGCCCTCACGTTACGGAGGGTATGCTCAAAGTATTGAAAAAAGAAATTTGGTAGCTAGCGTATTACGCCAGGTAATTGATTCTCTTCTGTGTAATAATAAGCATGCCGCCATTCTTATTATGGGCGATTTTAATGATTATCCTTACGATGAAAGTATAGTGAACTATTTAAATGCTTCTTCTAATCCAAATGAATTGGCATCAAATCAATTGCTCAATACAATGTTTCCCTATTTATCCATGAATAATATTGGTTCACATAAATATCAAGAGCACTGGGGATTATTAGATCAAATCATCGTTTCACAATCAATGATTAGCGGAATGAACGGATGGAAAATTAAATCATCGGCAGTTATTTTTAATGCAGATTTTTTATTGGAACCGGATGAAAAGTTTTTGGGAACAAAAACATTACGTACTTATTCCGGTATGAAATACTTGGGCGGTTATTCCGACCACCTTCCGGTTTTTATAGATGTGATATGCCAATAATATCTTTTTTTACGGAAGTTTTATGGATGTATTTTTTCAAATAATTTCTATGTAAAAGAAATTCAATAAAATAAAATTAATATTTTTTTTTGAAAAATGACCTTTTGGCAAGATTGTTGTAAATACTATAAGTACTAAAAATAAGGACTCATAAAAATTAGGTTTGTATAATTTGTTTGTTTGGGAATCATTCGAAAGAATGGTTCCTTTTTTTATGCCTTTTTTAATGACACCTAATTTTTAAGAAGCCCATTCTTAAATCATGATAGTGAATGCCTAAGGTATCACATTCGGCTTTCCATTTTCGTATTTTGTAGCTTGAATTATTGGTGCTGAAAATGATTGTTTTCGGTTCCACCATTTTAAGCAAATGATTAATTTTTACAGGCGGGTTATGATCAAGCAACACATAGTCTAGTTTAAGTCGTTCTTTTACTGCATTTTGATAATATATTTTTTTGTTCACAACCAATATTTCAATTCCTCCGAAACAAATAAAATCGCCGGAAATGAATAAATCACTGTTTTTTACATCGGTTGAAACAATTTTACTGTGTTTTATACCTTTTTTAATCCGATAGTTTGTTAGCTGAAAATTGTATTTTTTCATGTCGGTTAATGAAAGGCTGTCGCCTATCCTATAAACAGTGTTTCCTTTCATACAATCAATTACATATCCTTTTGATAAGGAATAAACAATCATTTCGTTTGTATGCGTATTTTTTATGGTATGGTAAATACCAATCAAAAGAAAGGCATTGACACAAAATAATGAAACGAAAAGAAAGCTTTTCTTTTTGTATAAAAATGCAGAAATACCGCATAAAATAACCACATATAGGAGAAACAATTGCCATCCGTTAATAGAAATGTTTTTAATAGTAGAAAAGGGCATTTTTTCAATAAACGAAACCACGTAATTCATAATTTTAATCATGTAATTCAGTATAATAGATAAATACTCAAAGCCCCAATGCCAAAAAGATACAATCAAACATAAAATTCCGGTTCCAACCACAAAAGGCGTTAAACTGATAACCGCAATATTGGCAAGCAAAAAATAATTTGGAAATTGATGAAAATAAAACATCGACAAAGGAAATGTAAGTAATTGAGCTACTAATGATACGGCAATAATTTCCCAAACATAATTTCCGGCTTTTGTTTTAGCAATATAGAAATCTTTTACCGGTTTTTGTAACCAAACAATTCCCAATACGGCTGAATACGATAACTGAATTCCCACTTCATAGATAATTAATGGATTAAAACAACTTAAAAAAAACAAAGAAGTTAAAAGACTGTTGTAGGTATTTGCTTGTCGTTCAAAAATATTTCCTAAAGCTACAAAGGTAAACATGGTAGTGGCTCTCATCACCGATGGCGACATGCCGGTAATGCACGCATACAGCCAGATTATAACTAATAAAATGATGGTTTTAATAAATTTCTGTTTATTGCTTTTCGATAAAAAAAACAATAAATAATTAACAATCATAAAGATAATGCCAACATGCATACCCGAAACACTTAAAATATGGCTTACTCCGGCTGAAGCATATTGTTGAGCGAGTTCCGGGTCTAATTTATCATCGGCACCTAATAATATGGCTGAAATTATGGCGTTTTCATCTTTTCCCAGATTACCTTTATTTAATACTTGCAGTAATTTATACCTTAATCCGGAAGCGAATATCATAATAGGATTGCCATGCTTTTCATCAATTTTCTCCCAAGCATCGTTTTTGACATAGCCTTGCAAATGAATATTTTTAATTTCAAGATACCGTTGATAATTAAATTCTTCCGGATTTTTTGGAGGGGCAATGGATTGAGGACGAATATAAAAAATTATGCGATCGCCATAGCGAATAGTTTCGGCACGTTGATTTTTTTGTAGATATAAAATCATATCGAAATCAGCTTGCTTTCGACTTACACTATCTTGATAGTGAAAAATTTTTACGACAACTTTCACACTTTTGGCTTTTATTACGGGCGATTCTTTTACATCGCCTATAAACATCACTTTTTGAGTAGTGTGTGCAAGCGAAGGGGGAATATTTTTAGTTAAAATAAAGACACTTGTACTGAAATATCCCATCCACGCCATTAACAAAATGACGAGGCAACCCGTAATCATTCGGTTTTTATAGGAAATAAAATAATGTGAAAAAAAATAAGCGGCTATACCGATTCCTGTTAGTATTATTTTTGTAAGTAAATGAATTTGAAAGTTGTTACGAAGACTAAATGCCAATAAAATTCCGAAAAGAAAGCTTCCGAAGATTCTTAAGAGCGGATATTTATTCCACGAAAACATGTTTGTTTTATTTTAAAAATGCGAAAAAATAAATATGTTGCAAAAATACACTATAAATTTAATATTATTATGAAAATAAAATTAAATTCATAAAGAAAATAAAAATAATTTAAACGGTTTACATTCAGCTTTTGTGTGCCGAGAAAAGCCGTCAGCATTCAGCGTTCAACTTTTTTTGGAAGGGGATAGAGCACGGATTTTGAAGTCTAAAGACAAAGGTCGAAAGTCGAAAGACAAAAAAACTTTTTTTACCGCAAAAGTCGCAAAGATTTTACGCAAATAACGCAAAAAATAGTTCTATTCTTTTTAAAAGTCTTCCTAATGGGGAGATTTAGAGGGATTTCTGTATTGTAACTCTCTTGCCTACAATCTCCTCCCTTTTGGGGAAGGCGGGAGGGGCTGCTTATCTCGCTCTATTTCAGTATTTGTCCAACTATTCAACCCTTTTTTTTTGTTTTTATAGCGTTATTTGCACGGGACACTACCCACTACCGAATATAATACAATCCCTTTAAATTTGATGTTGTAACAATAAAACCTGTTTTAAAATCCTGTTTAAAACTAATAGGAATCCCTTCTATTTTATAAATAGTACCCCAACTATATTTAGGATCTCCAACTATATAAAAATCAAAATAAGCAAAAAGGACAAATTCATATTGCTTTCCACGTTTGATTTTTCTTAAATGCTGCTTTTCCGTTTTTAAAGAAATAATAGTATAATATCCGTTATACTCATCTTCACTTTCATCTTTTATATCAATAATGTATGCCTTGTCAACACTTTTAATCCTAAGTACTTTACATTTTAATAGAAGCGAATTTTTTATTGGGGTTTTACTATTAGGATAATTAAATATATCTACATAATTTCTATTGGTAAATGTATCTACATTCTGTGAATGTAGTTTTTGTCCTATTAAACATAATATTATTAAAATCAAAAAATAACGCATAATCAAAAAATTCTAAAAGGGTTAGGTGAAGGTAATGGCAACAAAATAGTATTATCGTTTTTTTCCTCTTTTGGTTTAGGTAAAGGACAAGTAGAAGCTTTCTGATGAGCTTTTTCATAAATAGGATTAAATTGTCCATGCATAGCTGGACCTGCTTCTTTTCCTGTTTTAATAGAAATTAAAGCACCAAAAAATGCTTCTGTAATTTCATGTGTAATTACCGCACCAAAATCACTTGAATAAAAATTCTTTTTTAATCCATCCATAGTAACAAATTGATTTGCAATTGCAAATGCAGCTTCTTTGTTTTGTCCATCTATTGTTTTACGATAATTAGGAACTCCTCTGAAAACAGTATTTCCATCAAAAGACCCTCCATTTGATCTTATTTCGTTTCCATTTTCATCTTTTCTAATAACATCAGAATTATTAGCAGTAACATTTATTCTTACTCTTGTACTATTAATAGCTCTAACAAGCAATCTTTCATCTCTTGTTTTTGCTTTTCCCTCAACAGATAATTTCCCAGTCTTTTCATCTCTTGAAACGGTAATATTTTTTGTAGATAATGTACTTGTAGCATTATCGGCTGCATCTCCTGTAATTACAACTGTTTTCCCCGTAGGGTCAACATACTTCATCGGATTATTAGCACAATACGTATAAGGACTTATTGATGGGTACTTCTCAAACATCGGGTCTCTACTTATGAAAGTAGGTGGGGCATAGTACCTGCCTACCCCTCCCTGCCCTCCCCAAATGGGGCGGGTTAGCTGCACAGCGTGTTGTAACATTCCGGCGTTGTAGGTTAGACGCATTGTTTTAGTGTTTACTTTTTATTTTTTGTTTTGCAAAAATACAATTATTTTATATCGGTTTAGAAAAAATGTTTGGTTAATGTAATAATAATCGTTTACGCTACCCGACGATTCACCA
>CAYZQG010000005.1:6162-23136 GCA_964480685.1 uncultured Lentimicrobiaceae bacterium | reverse complement strand
GCTTATGATACATATAGATGTAAGAGGTCCAATAAATTATCAAAGAGACACGATAATTACAGCCGGAAATTTGGGAGCAGTAATGATAGATACCTTTACAATAGAAACGATGCTACCCTTGGGGAAAGCGGGATTATATGTATTTACAATTAGTATTAACACAAATAGAGATACGGTATATAGTGATGATACGCTAAGGGTAAATTATAGAGTAAAGAAAATAGCGTTACCTTTTGATGTAGATTTTACCACACTACCTGATGAGATGATTATAAAACAAGTAGCAGGGAGTGTAAGCTGGGGAATAGATACAGGAACAGGAACAAATCCAAGCATAGCTTCGGTATATGGGACGGGACGATTAATGTTTGCCTCGTCAACAGGGTCGGGATCTATATCACAAGCTATCTTTAACGGATTGGATTTACGAGGCACCAAAGATCCGAAAATGGAATTTTGGTATGCTCATGATGCAACATCGACCAATAATGATTTTCTTACGGTTTATGCATCAACGGATGGAGGAGCGACGAAACAAAATCTATACATGGTACAACGATATAATGCAGGGTATACTACACCGGGATGGGCGAGATATGAGGTTGATTTATCGGCGTATGATCAAGCCGCATGTTTAAGTTTGATAATAGAAGCAAACAGTTTTGGAGGAGCCAATCAAAACATTGACCGAATACGCATAGCTTCTGTACAAGATATAGCTGTAAGTATAATAACTCCAAATCAAATGGATTTAGTTGCGTGTGATTTACAAAACAAAGAATTAAAAGTAATAGTTGAAAATAGAACATCGCAAGTAATAGATTTTGCCAAAGACACGGCACAAATAGAAGTAAAAGTAAATGGAGTTGTTTCACAATCGTATAGTTTTCCGTTAAGCGGACAATTGGAAGGTTTAGCAAAAGACACCATCTTAGTAAGCAATACCTACGATTTATCGTTGGGCGGAATGTATTATTTTTCTGCGTATGTGAATGCAATAGACACGATACAAAACAACGATACGGCAAAAAATACATTAACAATAAATCCCGATATTACATTACGAAGCATCAATGGAGTAGATGCTGTACATTGTAAAAAAGTGGGCGATACGGTATATGTAGGTATACGGATAGTCAACACGGGTAATTTATTTGTTAAGCAAATACCGTTACAATTACAAATAAACGAAACAATACAAATAATTGAGAACGTAACTTTCTATTTACAAGTAGGCGATTCAGCTGATTATACTTTTTCACAGGCGTATTATGTGCCTGTAGTATCGGATGTACAGCCGTATTATAAGGTAAAAGTAGCTGCAAAATTGGATTGTGATCCGGATACGACCAACAATGTCAAAGAAATAACAGCATGTGTAGAAATTCCGGAAGTAATAGATTTAGGAATACAATCAATCAATAAGCCAGTTGCTACGGTATGTGATAGCGGATATAAAATGGTCTATGTATCGGTAACGCTTGAAAATGGAGGGAATCAAGATATAGAGCATGTTGAAATACATGTAGTGGTAGACAGTGCGGGTACAACCAAAGCTTCGTTCTCAGAAACAAGTAATGCAATATTAAAAGAAAATACGCTAACACATATCTTTATGCAAGGTTATACGGTCCCGAATTTTAACGGGAATTATACTGTAAAAGTGTATGTAGATTCATTATCAAACGATATAGAAATAACTAACGATACGATGATTGTGAATGCATGTGCCATATATAATGATGTGTCACTAATTAAGTATACCGAACAGCACTGGAGTATGGGACAAAACATACCCAATCCGGCAAGAAATACGATAGAGATACCGTATACAATTCCCCAATCCGGAGAAGTTAAATTTAAAGTTATGACAATCAGTGGACAGATACTATATGAACGAGTAATGGAAACAAAAGAGGGAACTCATGTCATAGATTGGAATACGGAACAACTCTCAAGCGGAATTTATTATTACAGCATGGAATATCAAGGACAGCGTATCATAAAGAAGATGACAATACAAAAATAATGTTCTTAAAAACGAAAGAGGGTGTTTTAAATTTTTAAACACCCTCGAAAAAGTCAAATTTTTAATTTAAATTGGATTCATTTATTTTAAGGTTTGATGTAAGATAAGTTAATACCTCTCTGCGGTTAAAAATAAAAGTATATTTTTGCAAAAAAATTATTTTAAAAAACGCAAGGGATTATTGAAAAAGTATTTAATTATCGGTTTATGTTTTACTTTCATCTTGGTAAGTATCGCACAAAAACACTGTTTTAAAGCATATATATACGATGCCGAAAGCAAAGAAGCCTTGCAATATGTTAATATTTGGGTGCCGTCGCTTAAAACGGGGACGGTTAGTGATGAAAATGGGAAATTTATTTTGTTTAGCAATCAAGTAATAGATAGTTTACGTATCAGCTATATAGGATATCAAACGTTATGTATCAGCACTCAACTGGGAACGAATAATCAGCGATTTTATTTAAAAAAGCAAAGTTCCGTTTTGCCTGAAATACGAATTGTTGCCGGTGAAAGTTCGGCAAATCGAATAGTTCGTTTGGTACAGCAACACATCAAAGAAAATAATCCTTATTATTATCCCTCTTACACGGTGAAACAATATGCTAAGACTTTTTTTTCATCGGAAATAGTAAACGACAGTCTTGCCGAAATTATTTTTCTTGATACAATAAATGCTTTATTTGGGAATAAAGAGTTGTATAGTATGTTGAAACGGCAACACTTTTTTTTAAGCGAATCGGTAATGGAACGTAACTATAAATTTCAAGGGAAGAAAAACGACCGTTTATTGGCATCAAAAATATCAGGATTTAACGATCCTTTTTTTCAAATACTTTTTACACAAATGCAATCTTTTTCATTTTATGATGAAAAATATATGCTTTTTTATAACACATTTAAAAATCCGTTATCGGATAAAAATTTTTCTTTTTATTTCTTTTATCTTGAAGACACCGCTGTTATTGGTAACGATACCTTGTTTACCATTTCGTTTAAACCTCTTAAAAACAAAAAATTTGAAGCAATTACGGGATATATGGTTATTCATTCCGGTGATTGGGCGGTGGAGCATGTGGTAGCTGCTCCGGTTATAAACACATCTATTCTTTCCTTTATTACCGAACAACATTATGAAAAAATCGATGGAAAATATTGGTTCCCTGTCTTGACTTCTTCCAAACTCAATATCAAAACTTTTGGAAGTTCACTGCCGGTAACGAGTTATACCTCCATTAAAAACAAAGAAATACACATAGGAATTCCTTTGAAAAACCGACAATTTATCAACGATGAAATCTATATAGATTCTCCCGAAACGTATAAACAAAAGAGTGATTCGATTTTGGCAATTTACCGCGATGCTCCCATTTCACCCAAAGATGAACATACCTATATTTTTTGGGATACCGTTAAAAAAGATATAAATATAGACGAATCGATATTTGCCCTTAAAACATTGGCGTCAGGCGAAATTCCTATAAAATGGATTGATTTTAAACTTGATAGAATATTGAAATTTACCGGACAGGAAACGGCTCGTTTAGGCATTGGGCTTGAAACCAACGACCATTTGTCGAAATATTTTCTTATAGGTGGATATTTCGGATATGGATTTAAAGATAACAAATGCAAATGGGGATTAAACAGCGGCGTATTGTTAGAGGGAAAAAGAAAATTGCGCCTTTCGGTGAGTGCTTATCATGATATTTTTAAAGCCGGCAGCAATGTTGAAGCTCGTTTAAACGATACGTATCGTTTTTCTATGGCAAAGGCAAATAATATTATCTTAGTGATTAATGGATTGTTAAATAATTATGACTATGTTCGGCATGCCGATATTGATTTTTCGGGAATTATAAATCGTTGGTTGGAAGGAAAACTCATTTTTTCCTATACCCAACACCAAGCAGCGTATATTTATACTTTTACTTCCTTAAAAACCGAAATTACCTCAAACTTTTCCTATTCTTTAGCGGAGATTTCATTATTATTTCACATCAAATCAACCTCTACTCTGTATACTTTTGGTGATTTAAATATGCATCAAAAAACATTTCGCCCGGAAGTAAGTATGCTTTACAGTCGTGGCATAAAAGGAGTATTTGGAAGTGATTTTACTTACAATCGATTAGATTTTAATATAGAACAAACCATAAACTTTCGTTTATTGGGCGATTTTCATTATCTTATCAAGGCTGGTTTTGTGGATAATGATTTACCGTATTCTGCCTTATATAGCGTACATGGAGCTTGGTTGGCGTGTGATGTTTTCGATGCGAATAGCTTTGCTACTATGCGAATAGATGAGTTTCTTTCTGATAAATACGTTTCATTTCAAGTATCTCAAAAATTTCCGGCTTTATATAAAACCGAACTTTCGATTCCAATACCGCAATTATTATTTCACATTGCTTGGGGTGATCTTCGCCATCCTGAATATCATCTGGGGAATCCTGTTAATTTTAAACAAATGAATCACGGCTATTTTGAAGCAGGCATAGCTGTCCACGATATACTGCATACCGATTTAACAGGAATAGGCATAGCAGTGTTTTATCGTTTCGGATATTATAGATTGCCTACGGTAATAGAAAATTTCAGTTTTAGAATTACAGTTAGTATTTTCGGAAAATAAAATATCCTGTTTATAACCGGATATTATACAAGAGGGAATAAATTATTTTTTCCCGGGATAAACTTTTAAAGCTTCTTCCAAACATTTCATAGATGCTTTCATGTCGTTGACATTTAAGCAATAACTAATTCTAACTTCGTCTTTGCCTTTACCTTTGGTAGAATAGAATCCGGTAGCGGGAGCCAACATAACTGTTTCACCGTTATAGTTAAACGATTCAAGTAGCCATTGACAAAAGTGATCTGAATCGGTAATAGGTAAACGAGCTACAGCATAAAAAGCGCCCTTGGGATTGGGGCAGAAACAGCCTTCTATTTTATTAATAGATTCAACTACAATGTTTCTGCGAGCAATATATTCTTTTTGAACTTTATCGAAATACGCTTGTGGGGTATCAATGGCAGCTTCGGTAAATATTTGTCCGAACGAAGGTGGGCTTAAGCGTGCTTGAGCAAATTTCATTGCCGTATTATACACTTCTTTGTTTTTGGTTATAAACATTCCGATTCTAGCTCCACATGCACTGTAACGTTTCGAAACGGAATCGAGTAAAACGATATTTTGTTCAATTTCTTTTAAATTCATGGCTGAAAATACTTCGGCTCCGTCATACACAAATTCACGATAGACTTCGTCGGAGAACAAGAATAAATCGTGTTTTTTAACAATGCTTGCCAACGCTTGCAATTCTGCTTTTGAATATAAATAACCCGTGGGATTATTCGGATTACAAATCATGATTGCCTTTGTTTTAGAGGTAATAACTTTTTCAAATTCTTCCATAGGAGGCAAAGCAAAGCCGTTATCAATAACCGAAACGATGGGTTTAACGGTAATTCCGGCTGATAAGGCGAATCCGTTGTAATTAGCGTAGAAAGGTTCGGGGATAATAATTTCGTCGCCAGGGTCTAAGCAAGTATTAAATGCAAATAAAATACCTTCGGAACCGCCACAGGTAATAATAATTTCTTCAGCAGTAACGTCAATATTCCAACGTTTGTAATATTCCACTAATTTTTTTCGGCATGAAAGCACTCCCGCAGAATGAGAATAGGCTAAGACATCAATTTTAGTGTTTTGTAAAGCAGCAACAGCTTCAGCTGGAGTTTCAATATCGGGTTGTCCGATGTTTAAATGATATACTTTTACCCCTCTTTTTTTGGCTTCATCCGAAAAGGGAACTAATTTACGGATAGGAGAAGCGGGCATGGAAGCTCCTTTATTGGATAATTTTGGCATGATATATATTTTTATTTTTTATTTTTTTGAATAGGTTGTTTCAGAATAAAGATTTCAAATACACTGTATAACAAATATAAAGCAAGGAAATTGAGTGAAAATAGGAATACTCCTTGTTTGATAGCTAAAACGTAAATTAGCAGAATCGTTAAAAACAACAATAATTTAACGGTTGTAACCAATAAATAATTAGTAATGAATTTACGCTCAATCGCCATTAAATCTTTCATTTGTTCTTCTTTTGATTTCGATAAATCGGGGCTATACTCCATTCGTTTCACATCGGTTTTTAAAATTACCGAGTGAGATACTGCTGTAACGAGTAGGAATAAAAGTATCAAAAAAGCAAAATGAGATGAAAATATTTGCGGTAGATAATGTTTCGAAACGGTTTCTATCGCAAGTATAAAAATAGTGACAATCAATATTTTTTTTAGATATTTTAAATATAAATGTTTAAACATCAGCGTATGATTTTTTTTGGCAAAAGTACTAAAACCTTTGTTAAGAGATTTATTTTTTGTCTTTTTTCTTTAAGAAATCTTTCACCCAAACATAAATCCCTAATATAACGCCTGTTAGTGAAAGAAAAATAGTGAATAATGGTATTTTAAGAGGAATTAATTCGTCAAGTTTAACACCACCGAAAGTAAATAAAAGAATAATCGCAAGCATTTGAAAGGCGAATCCCGTATATTTTAAATACGATGTCCCGGAATCTTGAACTTTTTTGCGTTTATTCATTTACATGCAAACATGAACATTAAAAGGAGTGCTCCTCCGAATACATTTTATTCATTTGACAATTACCGGTAAATTCTGCATCGGGTTCAATACACAATCGTTTCACTTTCAAGTCGCCGTTAACGGTTGAAGTTGCTTTGAGTGTCAAGGTTTCGATGGTTTCAATATTGCCTTTAACTGTTCCCGAAATATCACAATCTTTACATGTTATATTTCCATCAACTTTTCCTGAAGGTCCCACCACCAATTTTAATTTAGAATAAAAATTTCCTGTAAGCGTTCCATCTAAACGAAAATCGCCATTGGAAACAATATCTCCTCTTATTTCTGTACCTACACCAATTAAATTGATAACTGTACTTTCAACTTCTATATTTTTAGCCATGATGTATATATTTAGTATCTAATCGCTTTATTTTTCAAGGTAATATTTAGTAAAGAACTCGTCATAAGACGCTCTTTTATTTTTATTTTTAAAGAAAATCGTATAATTATCGTCGGAAATAACATAAATTTTTACACGATTTGCTTTGTTTAAATCGAGCAAATGTGTTTGATTACTTTTCATTACAAGGTAATAATCCATTGCTTTTTGTTTGTTTTCAAAACGGGAAATGGTAAGCATTTGTTGGGTATTATCAATATAAAAATTTGATATATCAAATTTTTCCAACCTAAAATATTCTTTGTTAAAATTATTAAGTGATAATTTTAATTTATCTACTTTTAAATCTTTAATATCGGTAACAATAATTACGAAGTGGAAATTAGTTTCTTTGTAAACATATTTTTCGGAAGATAATAAATGAGAAGTAGAGTCGTTATCCACTGTTTTAATATTATTTATTTGTGATTCATAGCGTTTTAAAGCTTCTAAGACGCCTGATGCAAGGGTATCTATATCGGTCGAGGGATAGGTTTTAACAACGGATTGCAATTCGGTTTTCAGCACATCGTTGCCATTGAGTTTTCCCAACGAAACGGCTCTAAGGTAACTTATGTTTTTTCGTATTTTAGGGTCTAAATACAAAGTAAGTCCTTTTTCAGTTTCGATAATAACTTCGGCATATTTTTGCTCTTGAAATAGACTAAATAAAGCCACATAAAAATTTTGAGCTTCTTTCTTTTTTAACTCAATTTCTTGATAATAATTCGGGTTTTGAATGATTTTAGCAAAATCACTTTCCGGGAATTCGGTTAAAATCATATTTTTATAGTATTCGCTCTTTTCAGTATTATTCAATGCTGTAAAAGACTTAAATAATTGAAAACAAGTAGGGGCTTTTAATTTATGTTGAGGAAAGCGAAAAAGAAAATTTTCCCATTGATAATTAGCTTTTTCTTTATCGTTGAGATCGTCATAATAAATAAATCCCGAAGTATAAAGTGCGTTAGCGATCAACTCATTAGATTGTAAAATGTCTTTTTCGGTTTTGGGAATATCTTGAATATAGTACTGCTTGTTAGTTGGGTCGGAAGAACGAGAACTTTCGGTTATCATTTCTTTATCTTTCTTGCTTTCAGTTTGATCGGTTTTTGTTTCCGTATCCGATTCTTCATTATCGACTGAAAATATCATACTGTTTTTATCACTGATAAACCAGTTATCTTCCAAAATACGTCTTCCCCAACGTTGACGAAATTCCTGTTCTCCTAATTTGGCTTGTGTGGTATTATAAAACATCCAAGAACTTCGGTTGGCACTGTTTGATTTTTTGGTATTTTCCATCATTTGAGCTTTATCAGCTTCATCGGCAGTACGATCAGCTTCTTTTTCTTGATAGTTAGTAATAACGGTATTTAAATATTGATCCAATTCTTTTTCCGACATTTTCCCCATCCGTTGCAAACTATCTTGTGTATTGATAATCATTAGATTTTTTACTAATTCTTTCAATATTCCGGCACGAAGTCGAATTTGATCATAATTTGGGAAACTTGGAGGAATTATTGCCAAGATAGTATCATAATAAGACTGGGATTCAATAAATTGTGAATGCAAGAAAAAATATTCCGCCAATTCAAGAGCCGAAACGGTTTTTTGATATTTATTGCTTATACTCCAAAAAACAGAGGCTTCCAAATTACGGATTCCGGAAGCTGTATCTGATTTTTTAAAATCATATTTTGCTAAAATATAAAATATTTGATCTTTATATTCTTCATTTCGGCTATCTTTAAGCATATTTTTTAGTTTATTTTTTGCATCGTTTTTAAGGTCTTTTTGACAGTACAACATATTTAACGTTGCATTAAATTCCATTTCATAAACAGGATTTCTCTTAATAACTTTTTTATATCTTTTTGCTGCTTCATCATATTGTTCCATTTTTTGATATAATTGTCCCAAAATAAACAATATTCTCGTTTTAAAATCCTTATCCATGAAATATACTTTTTCCAATTCCGTCAAATGATTTACAGCTAATTCGTATTCTTTTTGACGAATGAATTTATCGGCTATAACAGCATTCCAATGTTGTTTATATTTTTTATTTTTATGAATTGCTATAGTTTGACGTATTTGCTCTAAACTTTCTTCGGCATCTTCAATTCTATTAAGTTGTAGGTTAGTTTGAGCTTTCCATGTAGAAGCATCAGCCCAAACATTTCCGTTTTTATGGGTATTTATTATATAAGAAAATATGCGTAAGGCATCATTATAATCTTGTCGGTAAAAATAGGCTTGCCCCATAAGAAAATAGGTGTCGTCAATGGGTTTGCAAAATTCTTCTCCTTTTATCAGCATGGAATGTTTAGTAATGGCTTTTGAACATTTTTCGATGGTTCTATCCCATTGTGGGGAAAAAGATAATGCAACGGTCTTTTCGGGATAAACATAAACAGGTATAACATTCGTATAATTATCTCTTGTTTTTTTATCAAGTGCTACTTTGGCTTCTTTGAAACTTTCATTTCCGTTGAAATAGATATTGTAACGTGTTGTAATTCCGTGATATAATTTATTAACAAATGCATTTTTTTTAGTCGAACATCCAATCATTAAGAAAAACGTTGACAAAAAAATAACAATATAAATTCTATATTTTATTTGCTTATATATCAATAGTATAACTGATTTTAAGGTTTTATTTAATACTATATTACAACGAGACTTACTTTATTTTATTTTAAAATAATTATTATTCTGTTTTTTTTTGCAAATGTATAAAAAAATATATAATTGATATCAGCGATAATAAATGATAATTTTATATTTCTATTTTTCATAATTTGTATAAAATGTATTCGGATTTTAATAGCAAAAGAATGAATAAAACAGTTCATTTTTCTGCTTGAATTTTTTAAAAAATGATATAAAGAAAACAAATATTAAAATCAGAATTTTTTTAAAAAAAGCATTTTCATTCCAAAAATCAGTATTATTACTTCCAAAAATTATTATAATTAATTAAAAAAACATGCAGTTACGAGTAATTTAAAAAATTAAATGACTTGTAATTTAGTTATATATCAAGAATATTAATTAATTTTAATGTTTCATGCAGCAAAACCATAAATAAATTGCTTTATATATATAGAAAAAATGGTTTTAAAAAAATAAAATTTAAAATTAATAAATAAATTATATTATGGATAAATACAGAAAAACAAAAAAAAACAAAATTAAAACAATTAATCGAATATCAAATTTTAAAATAATTCATTTCGAGTTTTCTGCAATCAAGTTGTAAACAATTGATACAAATAGAATAATTTGTTCAATTTTTACTAAAATCTTTATTTTACTGAAAAAAATAGCATGGATATGAATAACATTTTAAATGATGATTTCCAACAATTGTTAGAACAATGTAAAACTAAAAATAAAAAAGCATTTATTGCTTTTTACGCTATCTTCTTTAAAAAAATTTATAATAATTGCAATAAGCTCGTATGTAACAGTATGGAAGCTGAAGAAATTATGCAAGATACCTTTATTAAAGTATTTGAAAAAATAGACACGTTTAAAGGTAATACCAATGCTATGCACCATTATATCAATAAAATAGCATTAAGAGAATGTTTTAAATATATTAATAACAGAAGAAATAATATTTTAATTCAATTAGATGTTACCCAACACGATATTCCAGAATCAAGAGAACTTAATAACAATGAGATTGATTCTCAAATTATAATTATTAAAGAAGCTTTGGCAACACTTCCTAAAGGATACCGAATTATTTTACATCTACACTTATTTGAAGAAATGAGCTTTGAAAACATTGCTTTATATCTAAAAATCAAACCATCGAGTGTTCGCTCACAATACATACGCGGAATAAAAAAAATTAAAAATATATTAAAATATAAATATTTTGAATAAAAAAGAAATATTTCAAAGACAAAAAACTATAAATCCGGTTCTATCAATCATCACAAAAAGTTTTACAGTAATGATTACTCTCTTTAATTACATCTCTATCTCTTTTTCATTGAGAAGTAGAGAATATACGTTCATTCCCCAACTCACAATTTAAAAATAACCTTATTAAACTAAATGATTTTAAAAGAATTAAAAGAAAACAAATAATGCTTACAAGCTATACTCCTGAAATGTATTGAAAAAAAACGACTGCAGTTTCTTTAGTAAAGCAATAAACATGTAAAATAATTTATTTCTTTATACTGCCAACAAAAAAAACTATTTTAACTCGTGTAGAAAGTGAAGAATATTCTTTTCTACGCGAGTTAATACATTTGATGTATCTGATTTGATAAAATTTTCGCCGGTAATTTGTTCAAATAATTCAATATAGCGGTTAGAAATATTTTCGACAATAGAATCTGTCATTTCGGGGACTACTTGTCCTTCTTTACCTTGAAAACCATTGTCCATTAACCATTCGCGAACAAACTCTTTCGATAATTGGCGTTGTTGTTCTCCTTTATCGAAACGTTCTTGGTAACCTTCGGCATAAAAATAGCGGGAAGAATCGGGTGTATGTAATTCGTCGATTAAATAAATTTTACCGTCTTTTTTACCGAATTCATATTTAGTATCTACAAGAATCAAACCTCTTTGGGCAGCAATTTCGGTGCCTCTTTGAAAAAGTTTATAGGTATAATCTTCTAATTGTGCATATTCTTTAGGTGAAATGAGACCTTGTTTAAGGATTTCTTCTTTAGAGATATCTTCATCATGTCCTTCGATTGCTTTGGTAGTAGGAGTAATAATTGGTTTTTCAAAGCGCTGATGTTCTTTCATTCCATCGGGGATAGAAACACCGCATATATGTCGTTGTCCGCTTTTGTAGGTTCTCCACGAACTTCCTGTAAGGTAGGCACGAATAATCATTTCTATCGGATATGGCTCGCATTTATGTCCTACCGTTACCATAGGATCGGGAGAAACCAGTTTCCAATTGGGGCAAATATCGGCAGTGGAGTCTAAAAAATTTAATGCTATTTGGTTTAAAACCTGACCTTTATAAGGAATAGCACGAGGTAAAACCACATCAAAAGCCGAAATACGGTCGGTTGCTACCATAACCAATAGGTCGTTGTTGATGCTGTATACATCTCTTACCTTTCCTTTATAAAAACCGGTTGTATGAGGTAAATTAAACTTTGTTTCTGTAATAACATTCATAGGAATATGTTTTATAATTTTATACTAAAGTATCTTCTTCAATTCGTAGATTTTCGATAATAAATCTTTGTCTATCCATGGTATTTTCTCCCATATAATAAGAAAGCAAAGAATTAATATTCGTGTCTTTATGCAAAACAACGGGTTCGAGACGAATATTTTTTCCGATAAAATGTTTAAATTCGTCGGGGGATATTTCTCCAAGTCCTTTAAATCGTGTTATTTCAGGTTTTGCTCCCATCCGTCGTATAGCATTGATACGTTCTTCTTCACTATAGCAATAAGCAACATCTTTTTTGTTTCTAACGCGAAAAAGCGGTGTTTGCAGTATATAAACATGTCCGGCTTTAATCAGTTCTGGGAAAAACCTTAGAAAAAAAGTAAGTAAAAGTAAACGAATGTGCATTCCATCCACATCGGCATCTGTAGCGATGATAATATTATTATAGCGTAAACCTTCCAATCCGTCTTCGATGTTTAAAGCTGCTTGAAGTAAATTAAATTCTTCGTTTTCATATACAATGCGTTTTGTTTTAGAAAAGGTATTTAACGGTTTTCCCCGTAACGAAAAAACAGCTTGTATATCGGGATTTCTTGATTTGGTAACTGAGCCCGAAGCCGAATCACCTTCAGTGATAAACAAGGTAGTTTCCAAGCCTCTTTCACTTTTTTCGTTTAAGTGATAGTTGCAATCGCGTAATTTTTTATTAACAAGACTTACTTTTTTTGCACTCGATTTTGAAATTTTTTTGATACCGGCTATTTCTTTACGTTCTTTTTCAGAATCAAGAATTTTTCGTTGTATAGCCTCAGCTGTTTCGGGATTTATATGTAAATAATTATCCAACAACTTACTTACCATGTTATTGATATACGATCTTACTGTTGGGCCACCTTCTTTCATATTTTCGGAACCTAATTTGGTTTTGGTTTGTGATTCAAACATCGGTTCTTGAATGCGAATACTCATAGCAGTACACATTGATTGTCGAATATCGTTGGCATCATAATCTTTTTTGTAAAAATCACGCATGGTTTTAACAAGGGCTTCACGCAGAGCTTGTTGATGTGTTCCTCCATGAATGGTATGTTGTCCGTTTACAAAGGTATAATATTCTTCTCCACTGCTTCGTTCCAAATGAGTAAATGCCAATTCAAATTCTTTATCTTGCAAATGTACAATAGGATAAATAGCTTGTCCATTGACGGTATTGGTTAGTAAGTCGAAAAGTCCGTTTTTAGAGTTGAATTTTTGTCCGTTAAAAACAACGGTTAATCCTCGATTTAGATACGCATAATTCCACAACGCTTTTTCGATATATTCGGAATAGAATTTATAATTTCCAAAAATATCGGTATCGGGAGTAAACACTATTTTTGTCCCGTTTGATTGATTGGAATCAACAATAGGATGTTCGCTAACAACTTGCCCAAAAGCGAAATCAATGCTTTTGGCTTTTCCTTCGCGATAAGATGTAACTTGAAAATTTTTGGATAAAGCATTTACGGCTTTCAATCCTACGCCATTCATTCCTATTGATTTTTGAAAAGCATCGGAATCGTATTTTCCACCCGTATTCATTTTAGAGACACAATCAAATACTTTTTCCAAGGGGATGCCTCGTCCATAATCTCGAATTGTTACTTGATTTTCTTTAATAGTAATTTCAATGGATTTACCAACACCCATCATAAATTCATCAACCGAATTATCAATAACCTCTTTTACTAAAACATAAATACCGTCGTCTTGAGAAGAGCCTTCACCTAATTTCCCAATATACATACCGGGACGTTGTCGGATATGCTCAAACCATTCGAGCGTTTTTATATTATCTTCTGTGTATGATACCATTTGTAAATGTATAGATTGTAATGCAAAAATACATTTTATTTAGAGTTGCAAAAAAAGTTTTTAAAAGATTTAATAACGATAAAATGTTAATTTCTTTCTTTGATTTTTATGTTTTGTCAATTCTATCTCCGCAAAAAACTTTACGATTACAAGCTGAACAATGCGTTCCCATCCATAATAAATCGAATTGATTAATAGCTTTTTGAACTATTTCCGGATTATTGGTTAATATGCCGGTTTCAAAGTTACGGTTATCTTTACTTTTCATGCCCAATCCGGCTCCTGTTAAATTGGCAGAACCGATATAAACCGTATGTAAATCAAAAAGAATCAGTTTGAAATGTACACGCGGACATAGCACTCTCTCCAATCCTTCAATTAAAGCAGGATATTTATCAAAATCATTTCTAAAATTTGCTCCCGGCTCTTTGGCATGAATCAATCGTACATTAACTTTTTTCGCAATCAATTCTGCCAATATTTTTAAAAAAGGGATGACAACATTATTTCGTTTAACATACATATCTTTGATATCCGAGGTTCCTATCCACAAATCGTGTTTGACTTGAGAAGCAGCCAGTATAACATCAGTATAGTGTTGTTCATTAGCAATGTATCGGATAAAGGGGAATGACATAAAGTAATATTAAAGTAAATTTATAAACAATGAGAAATTTACATAATAAAGGTAAACAACCAATAAATAAATGCGGATAAAAGCATTGCAATAGGAATAGTTAATAACCATGCCCACACTATATTTTTAGTAGTTCCCCAACGAACGGCTGACATACGACGGGTAATTCCAACGCCAACAATAGAACCGGTTATAGTGTGAGTGGTGCTTACCGGAATACCGGCGAGAGCGGTTCCGATTAAAGTGATAGCACCCGCAGTTTCGGCACAAAATCCATGAACGGGCTTTAAAGGTGTTAGTTTATCGCCTAAGGTTCTAATTACTTTCCATCCGCCTGTAAGTGTTCCTAATGCTATGCATGTATAGCAAGAAAATATCACCCAATTCGGTATTTGAAAGGTATCAATAAAGCCTCCACATACCAACAACATAGTAACAATACCCATTGTTTTTTGTGCGTCGTTTGAGCCATGTCCTAAACTAAAAACCGCCGATGAGCATAATTGCATATAATGAAACCAATGCTCGACTTTGGAAGGATTAGCCCTCCGAAAAATATACATGGTGAGAATCATAATTAAATACCCTAACAAAAAGCCGATAAGCGGAGATAAAACAATAAATAACGATACTTTTAAAATACCTGATAACACCAAAGCTTTTGTTCCGAAAAAGAATAAAGCAGGACCAATCAATCCTCCTATTAACGCATGTGATACACTGATAGGTAACCCTAATTTTGTACAAAGAAACGACCAAATGACAGCTCCTATTACTGCCGAAATAACCACATATTCATTGATTATTTTGGCATCAACTATTCCTTTACCGATTGTGTTGGCTACTCCTACATGAAAAATAAATACGGCAGCAAAATTAAAAAATGCAGCCCATAATACTGCTTGAAATGGAGTCAATACTTTTGTAGCTACAATAGTTGCAATCGAATTGGCAGCATCGTTCATGCCGTTGATAAAATCAAATAAAAATGCAATAGCAATCCCTGCTATAATGATTATGGTTGTATTCATTTTTAGGCTAATTTAATAATGATTGATTTAATAACATCCGTTACATCCTCGGCTCGGTCGGTAGCTTCTTCTAAAGATGCCATGATTTCTTTTCGTTTCACCAACTCAATAGCATTTTCTTCGTTTTCAAATAATTCTCTTAAAAAATGATCGTATAAATCGTCGGTTTCATTTTCAATTTCATTCACTTTAATACAAGCTGCAAGCAATTTTTCAGTCGATTTCTGAATTTGTGGCAACAAATGAAATGCTGTTTGCAAATGCAAAGCTCCTTGATGAATTAAATCACATATATCTTTCATATAATGTGTGAATACTTTGGGTTTGTACAACACACATTGTTTGATAGCTGAATTGATATAATCCAATACATCATCCATTTTAGAGGCTAGTAGTTGAATATCTTCTCTATCGAAAGGGGTAATAAAGGTACGATTCAATTCATTAAATATAGTATGCGTAATATCATCGGCTTGGGTTTCACACAATTTTATTTCTTTATAAATTCGTTCTCTTTCATTCCACTCAGTAGCTGCTGCAAATTCCACTAGAAATTCGGATGCTTTTAATAACAATTCGGCTTGTTTGTTAAATAATGGATAAAATTTATTTTCTTTTGGTGCTAAAAAGGATACAACCTGACTTATTTTCATGACAAATAGAATTAAGTTATTTATTTTAATGTTTTATTTATTCTCTAAAAAATTATAAATCATCGAGTTAATTTATATAAAATGTGTAATTTTATTATTGCAAATATTCAATTAAATTGATTATAATAACTACTTTTAATTAACATTTAAAATAGATTTAATTTATATGTAAGATAAATGTAACATTGGTTTATTTAGTCATTTTAAAAAGAGAAAAGTTTTGAAGCTAATTTATCAATTCTTATTTTTTAGTAGTACATAATTTATTCTTTTATATGTTATTGCTTGGATGAAATCTCTGTGTGGAATGATAAGCTTGAAGGATGGCATAACAAAATAAAAAAATTGATAAAAAATAATGAGGAGGTAAATCTACCTCCTCATTTTAAAAAAAATATACTGAAAATTTTACAAGTTAAATTATAATTGTAAATTAAATTTCAGTGCATCGGTCATGTTATTAAAATAATGAAAGTGCATACCTTCAACGTATTTTTGATCAATTTCATCAATATTATTTTTATTGTCGGTGGGAAGAACGATGTCGTATAT
>CAYZQG010000005.1:0-6152 GCA_964480685.1 uncultured Lentimicrobiaceae bacterium | reverse complement strand
CTGCACGTTTGGCAGCGAGAATTTTTTCCTTAATTCCTCCTACGGGAGTGATTTTTCCACGTAAAGTAATTTCGCCGGTCATTGCCAAATTATGACGGGGCTTAATGCCAGTGAAAGTTGATAATAAAGCTGTTAATAAAGTTATTCCGGCAGAAGGCCCATCCTTGGGGGTAGCTCCTTCGGGGATATGAATATATACATCTTTTTCTTTAAAAGCGGAAGCATCAATATTAAAATCTTTTGCATTAGCTTTCAGGTATTCGTAAGCAATCGTAGCCGATTCTTTCATAACATCGCCTAAATTACCGGTAATGGATAAGTTTCCTTTACCTTCGGAAGTTGCTGTTTCGATAAATAGAATATCACCGCCAACAGGTGTCCATGCTAATCCGATAGCAATGCCTACTTTATTGTCTTTTAAATCATTTTCTTTTTTAAAGAAGGGGCTTCCCAATACTTTTTTTATATATTCGGATTTTATAGTTTTAGGATATGTTTCACTATTGGCAATAAGAAAAGCTTGATGACGGATAATTTTTGCAAGAGTTTTTTCCAATATTCTTACTCCCGATTCGCGTGTATAATTGCTGATAATCTCATTAATAATTGAATCGGAAAATGTAATATGTTTTTTAGATAAACCGTGTTCGCTAATTTGTCGTGGGATTAAATGTCTTTTGGCAATTTCAATTTTTTCTTCCATTAAATAACTGCTAAGTTCAATGATTTCCATTCGGTCAATTAAAGCCGGGTGAACATTTTGAAGAGAGTTGGCCGTAGCAATAAACATTACTTTTGATAAGTCGAAAGTAGTTTCTAAAAAATTGTCATAAAAAGCGATATTTTGCTCAGGGTCAAGAACTTCGAGCATTGCTGAGGAAGGGTCGCCTTGATGGGTAGACCCCGAAATTTTATCAATTTCGTCAAGTACAAAAACCGGATTAGCGGATTCAGCTTTACGAATGCTTTGAATGATTCGACCGGGCATGGCACCGATATATGTTTTTCGGTGTCCGCGAATTTCGGATTCATCGTGTAATCCACCCAACGACATACGGATGTATTTTCTATTCATAGCTCTGGCAACCGATTTTCCTAAGGAAGTTTTCCCTACACCCGGAGGTCCAACAAAGCATAAAATAGGTGATTTCATATCACCTTTTAATTTTAATACAGCTAAATATTCGATAATGCGTTCTTTAATTTTTTCCAATCCATAATGATCTTCATTTAATATTTGACGGGCATTATTTAAATCTATGTCGGTAGAAGTGTATTCATTCCAAGGTAAATCAACAAGAAGCTCCAAATAATTCAATTGAACGGTAAAGTCGGGCGACATTTGATGCATACGTTCTAATTTGGCAATTTCTTTTTCAAATTGTTTTTTTGTTGCTTCCTCCCATTTCTTTTTTTCGGCTTTGGATTTCAGCTCTTTGACGGTTTGGTCAAGGCTATTGTCTCCCAATTCGTCTTGAATAACTTTAAGTTGTTGATTTAATAGATATTCTTTTTGCTGTTTGTCTAATTCGGTTTTAGCCTTTTTTTGGATTTGAGCTTTAAGTTCTTCCATTTGCAGGCATTTGATTTGTTTTTTTAAAACGGTTTTAGCCTTTGTAAACACATCTTGAATTTCAAGAATATTTTGTTTTTCAACAACATCTAGCTCTAAATTGGATGCAATAAAATTAATTAAAAAGGAGGGATGTTCAATGTTTTTTAAGGTAAAGATGGCTTCGGGCGGTAAATGTGTGGATGATAATTTCATACATTTATCGGTTACGTCTTTTAATGAAGCCATGGTTGCTTTGAATTCATTTTTTTCAAACAAACTTGTATCGGAATCATTTGTTTTATAGGTAGAAATCATTGCTTTAATATAGGGTTCTTTTGTAACTATTTGCTCTAATTTAAACAATTTAAGTCCTTGAATGATAATAGTAATACCTCCGTCAATCATCCGGAAAGTTTTTAAAATTCGGGATAAAGTACCGACTTGAAAAAGATCGCTTGTTTCAGGGTCTTGAATGTTTTCATCTTTTTGAGTTATAACTCCGATAAGGTTTTTTAATTTGTAATGTTCATTTACTAATTGAATGGATTTTTCTCTTCCAACAGTAACCGGAATCACAATTCCGGGGAACATAACCGTATTACGCAATGGCAATACCGGAATAATATCCGGAACTTCAAATTGTTCAATTTCTTCCATTTCTGTTGGATTAATTAAAGGAATAAATTCGGTTTCGCCTGTTAATACTTCTTGTAATAAATTATCTTTATTTATGTTCCAATCTATCATAATGAATATAATATGTTTATAGTTAATTTCAGTATAAATAAAAACCAAATTTTTAAAATAATGTTCAATAAAATCTGTATTTATTGAAATAAAAAAAAGTTGAATAAATTTTATTCAACTTTTAAATAATATTTTATGTTAGCGGTGCGGACGGGGCTCGAACCCGCGACCCCATGCGTGACAGGCATGTATTCTAACCAAACTGAACTACCGCACCTTTTGAGTATGCAAAAGTATAATTTTTTTTTTATAAATTGAACGGAAAATTGAAATATTTTATTTTGTTTATAATCAACAGTATGAGTTTAATATATTTTCAATTTTCCTATAATTTGATGAATCATGTATATCAAGATGGAATAAAATTCATTATTTTCTTTTAACAAGTTCTATGTTTGTGAAAAAAGATTATTTTTGTAACTTAAAAAATATTTTATTAAACGTAAAAAAACAAAGAATGAAAATAGATTTTTTAGGTGCTATTGATGAAGTTACAGGCAGTAAATTTTTAATTACTACAGACAAAAATAAAAAAATACTGTTAGATTGCGGCATGTATCAAGGGAAAGGTTTAGAAACGGATACTATGAATAAAGACTTGGGCTTTAATCCAGAAGAAATTGATTTATTGTTAGTTTCACACGCTCATATTGATCATTCGGGTTTAATTCCATATATTTCTAAAACAGGATTTAAAGGAAGAATTTATTGTACACATGCTACGCGAGATCTTTGTTCCATTATGCTTCCAGATTCCGGCAAGATACAGGAAACGGATGTTATGGATTTTAATAAAAAACGTGCTAATATGGGATTACCGGCGGTTAATCCTATTTATACGGCAAAGGATGCTTATGCTTGTTTAAAATATTTTATAAGTTTACCCAATAATTTAAAAATTCAAATTGAGGAAGGTGTTCATGTCGTATTCAGCGAAACCGGTCATATTTTGGGGGGGTCGGCAGTAACTATTTATATCACTGAAAACGGGAAAGAAAAAGTTATTACCTATACCGGAGATATTGGACGTTATAATAAACATTTATTAAAAGACCCGGATGTTTTTCCTCCGTCCGATTATATTATAACTGAATCAACGTATGGAAACCGTATTCATGAAAAAATTGATATTGCAGAAGAAAAGTTGGCTCAAGTTGTACAAGAAACATGCGTTAAAAATTTAGGGAAATTATTAATACCTTCTTTTGCTATTGGAAGATGTCAAGAAATTATTTATATTTTAAATAAATTAAAGAAAAACAAACGACTTCCCGATGTCCCAATTTTTGTTGACAGTCCATTAGCAATTTCTGCAACAGATATCTATCGGTTACATACCGAATGTTTTAAAGACGATATTGTAGAAATGATTCATGCCGAAAAAGACCCTTTCGGATTCGATAATTTAGTATATATTCGAACAAAAGAAGATTCAAAACGATTAAATACAACCCATCGTCCTTGTGTAATTATTTCGGCATCAGGCATGATGGAAGCCGGACGAATAAAACATCATTTGGCAAATAATATTGAAAATCGAAAAACAACTATTCTAGTTGTAGGCTATTGTGCCCCACGAACTTTAGGACATCGAATTGTAAGCGGTGAAAAAGAAGTCTCAATTTATGGCAATAAATATCAAGTAAATGCTCAAATACGTGAAATTGATGCACTTTCAGGACATGGAGATTATATAGAAATGCAACGTTATTTAAGTTGTCAACAGAAATCTACTATTAAAAATCTATTTTTGGTTCATGGCGAAAGAGATGTTCAGACAGATTATAAACAGTATTTAGAACAAAACGGATTTTTAAAAGTTACCATTCCAACTTTTAGAGAATCTATTGAATTATAATATTTTTACAAATTAATTTCTAAAAATTACCGTTTTGATGCAACAAAATTTGAACAATTACATCATAAACTATGCAAACTAACAGATATGTAATGGATGCAAAAGAGGAGGAAATTATAAAAGGATGTTTGAGAAAAGACAAGAAATATATGGGACTCTTGTACGAAAATTATTCCTCCAAATTATATAATTGTGCATTACGTTACACTAAGAAAACCGAAGATGCGGAAGATGTATTGCAAGATGCTTTTATTCAAATTTTTGAACACATGACACAGTATAACGGCAAAGGAACTTTAATAGGATGGATGACAACTATTGTCATTAATCAGGCTTTGATGTTATATCGAAAAAATTTACAACATTTACAATATCAAGTTGGTGATTATGACGAAATGAAAGACAATATTAAAGATACATCCATTATACAACATGATTTTTTAACACATAAAATGTTGCTTGATCTAATTCAACGTTTGCCCGATGGATACCGCATGGTTTTTAATATGCATGAAATTGAAGGCTATTCTTATGAAGAAATAGCACAATTGTTAAATTGTACTCCATCTACTTGTCGCTCTCAACTGTTTCGTGCAAAAAAAATATTACAAGATAAAATTACTACTTTTAATAAAATAAATGAAGATTATAATCGAATATGAAAAAGTATAACGACATAGGCGAATTATTTAAAGATAACTTTGAAAATTTTTCTCCCGAACCACCTTCTAAAGTTTGGGAAAATGTTCAATTGAAAATTAACCAATCTCGTTTTCCTGTATATAAAGCAGTTATATATAGTATTGCTTCGATTACAGCTATATCTGCTTTGATTTTTGGTATTATTTATTTTACTTCAAAAAATTTAAATGAAATAAATCATTCCGATAAAATTACGGTGATTTCAGAGCTACACTATAAAGAAAATTTAAAGGCAGAAAAGAACATTGAGAAACAACCAATGAATAATATAGCTAAAGTAAATAAAAAAGTTCATGGATTAAAACCTGTTTTAGCCCCTTCTATTGATTACAACCAACCAATTATAACACCGCATAAATATGATATTCAATCTGTTGAAATAAATGCAACGGAGGATTTAGAAACAGATAAAGATTTCCCAAATAACAATGTTTATCAACATAACCCCATTGCAGTTTTCATTGAAAAAGATACGATTAAACATACCCCATTAAAGGTTGTTGTAAGTAACGATACCACTGTTTGCGAGAATTCTACTATCACACTATCTATTCGCAATGCTAAAAATATTAGTTGGAATAATGGGGAAAAATCAGAAGATATTGCCGTTCAAATAGATAATAGCCAATATTTCAGCGTTTCATTTAAAAATCAATATGGTAAAGATACAACCATTAATATATTTGTAAGATGCGTTCCATGTACGGAATTAACCATTCCTACTGCATTTACACCCAATGGCGATGGTCTTAACGACGAATTTAAAGTGTATGCATCAGGTTCCGTTAGCTCCTTTGAAATGATTATTTTTAATAAAAATAATAAAGAGGTTTTCCGTACTACCAATTTAAATCAAGGTTGGAATGGCTGTATTATGCAATCTCAACAACCTAATGGATTGTATTTCTATATAATCCATTATAAAGATAATTTTAACCAACAAATAGAACGAAAAGGAGAATTTCTACTCCTTAGAAATTAACTTTTTTTACTTTAAAAAGAAAAAAGATATTCTTTCGATGAAAGAAAAAATCTTTTATTTATTTTTTAAAATAAATAAATTCATATAATAATTATTAGTACTTTTGAAATGTTAAATATTTATAAAAATAATTTAAAATGTTAAAAAAACGGATTAAACTTTTATTTTGTAAAATATTGAACAAAAGTTAATTGATTGTTGAAACAGATACAATATAAACTATAAAATAAAGATAAACTTAAATAAAAAACATGGCATAAATTTTATATTTTCCTTCCATTTCTATCAATATCATTTTTCAAATGAAA
>CAYZQG010000004.1:0-23600 GCA_964480685.1 uncultured Lentimicrobiaceae bacterium | reverse complement strand
ATATATTTTAATCATATATAACGATTTCCCGATACCCATTCGTAAAAAAGCCACATTTTTATCTTCGGAAATTTTATCAGAACGAAAGAATTTATCTTGTAAATGGTCTTTTACCGATTTATTTTCCGGATTTGAAAAAACACCAAAAACAATATTAATTTTATTTTGATCTAAATATTTTTCGAGATATTGCGTATAAATATATGATCTGATGCTATCAGAAGATACTTCTTGCATGTGTAAAAACTCTTTAATTCTAGTATCCGATTTGATATTGTCTTCTATTTCACATAAATCATAAATCATTAAAGGATCGTCGGCAAGTAAAAGCAATTCGGCAAAATCTTCTTTATGTCTTTCGATTTTTTTATTATTAATTTTTTCTGTCATAAAGAAAATCATCAAGCCAAATAAGGCACATACCATGGTATAGGTAATTATAAGCGATAGTTTATCCGGAAAAAGTATTCGTAATACGATTATTAGAATAAATGCCACAAAGATAATTATATAGATAATAAACAAATAATCATAATTATATTGGGATGAATAATAGTACGAAACCATAGAAACAATAATGATAAAAACAATTAAAACAGCAAAAATAAAAGATTTCGTAGACTGAAATAATTTAAATGTTTCTTCCAATATCTTCCTGAAACAAACCAATAATGCCCAAAATAAGGAAGAAATCGAAAATAATATAATGACACTTAAGCCATTGTATTTATAAAGTAATATTGGCGTAATGGTAATGGTGGAATCGTTTGCAATGCTAAATTGAAAAATAAAAATAAAGATGTAAAAAAGTAAGGAAACAACTATTAAAAAATATCCTACTACATATTTTGAAATGTTATTTTTAAACTGTTGGGGATTAATGGTAAAACTACCATTAAATAAAACAGCGAATAAAAGTATGGCATACGAACGTATAAATAACTCTCCCAAAGAGGGCAAAAATGAAGCATAATACAACGAACTAAATAAATTAGAGGCATATACAGAATGTGGTATTTTCAAAAAAGAAACAATATATGCACTAATTCCTATGATAAGTCCTAAAATAATCCATATCCAATTCAAGTTTTTAGTAAAAAAAGAAATGCCTGATAAATACCAGAAAAATCCCAAAAAGAAAAATGAAAAAACGATTAACCAGATTATTAACTCAATTATAACGGTTTTATCATTTAATTTAATGTCGTCAGGGAAAACAATAGAAAAAAGCACATTGCCATTTGTATTAAAAATCGCATATTGCCCTTCATCAGGTTGAATATCTATTCTTTGATGCATCATTTTTTCGACAAGAAAGTCCAAATAAAGAAATGTTTTTTCTCTATTTTCTCTATTTTTAAGCACATAAACTCCTACAATCGTAAGAGAATCTATTTGTTTATCCATATAATAAACATAATCATGTCCGATTTGCTGTAAAGTTTTATTCTTGGCATTTTTAAATAAATCATAGGAAATTACAACACTATTTGAAGACCATGATTTTAAAATAGAATCTTTATACACATAAAAAACAAATTCATCTTCATCAATATGATTATCGTTACAATACTTAAGAAGTTGTGGCAATTCAACATATTTATTTTCAGTGATGGCATTAATGTGTTTTGTTAAAAATTTTTCTTTTATTAAAAACTTTTTTTGAAGTACGGCATTAATTTGGGTTGGGTTAATTTTTTGTTCATTGGTATGTGATAATAGAATACAAAAAAACAAAGAAATAAATCCAAGACTAAAATATATAAATGTTTTCTTTTTTGTTTTTGCATGCATAATAATAAGAGATAAAGGTTATAGTAAGTGTCGTATAGGCACAATTAATAAGGCAATAATTCGTTTTAATAGTGGACGTTCTTTCCATTTTTTAAAATCGAAAAGAACAGATTCATACAAGGTTTCGGTAATATGATTTTTAATTAGCTCATTTACTTTTAAATTATTGCTAATCAATGCTATTTCAAACATATATTTAAAACTTCTATGATCAAAATTAGCCGAGCCGATTGAAAAAATTTGATCATCTATTAACATTAATTTTGAATGTAAATTGCTTTTTGTATAGAAATAGATTCCTACTCCTTTTTTATATAGGTTTTCCCATAATGCATCACTTAGATAATCAATCATTTTTAAATCGGAAGTTTGAGGTACGATTACTTTAACTTCTACGCCTCGTTTAGCTGCATTGGTTAATTCTTTATAGATTCTATACCCTGGTATAAAATATGGAGATTCAATGATTATGCTTGATTTAGCTCGTTGGATCAAGCGAACATAATTTTTCTTTATTCGTTGACTGAAAATCGAGGGCACTTCTCTGATAAAATAGAAGTTATTAAATAAAATAGTACGTTTAAACGCTTTTGCGACCCAAGGATGGAATAGATCTTTATTATAAATTTTAAAATTATCGTTGAATATTTTTTTTAAAACAATGGCCATATTTCCTTGAATTCGAAGTATTGATTCACGCCATGATAAAGAATATTGACTGAAATTAGCTGATCCGATATAAGATATTTGATTATCAATTACTACAATTTTTCGATGATCGCGTAAATGATTGCGTGAAAATAAAGCTACACTCATTACAAATTTTTGAAAATAACGTACTTCGGCTCCTGACTCTATTAATTTTTTAATATAACTATGCGTAGTTTTTGTTCCCCACCAATCAACCAATAATTTTACTTTTATTCCTTGTTTTACTTTTTCAATTAACGCATGGCAGATTTTTTCGCCTACTTGATCCTCCATCATGCGAAAAGTTTCGATATATATGAATGAGGTAGCTTGTTGAATATCTTGTAAAAGGACATCATACCAATTTGCTGGTGAACTATATAAAGTATAGGTATTGTTATCAACATCACAAATAATTTCCTTTTTGTTTTTAGTTCTCATATAATCAAAACCTATTATTATTCATTGCTTTATAGTTTATTATATTTACGTATGCAAAAGTACACAAAATATAATTAATAATGATTTACAAAAACCATACTATATTTTAATCTATTCTAAAAAATGGAATCCGTATTGTCCAAAATATTTTTAAATAGGTTGAGATTTTTCGCTTCACTTTGTTGCGATCAGGATAACAAGTAATTATTGTAGTGGCAGGGGGTTTACTAATGGGATTAAAAAGGCTATATCAAGGATAATGTTACTAATGTAATCACAAGAAACCTAATAAATCGTCCAACTAGCATGAGAATGGAAACCAACGCCGGATTAATTTTAAAAAATCCTAACGAAATGGCAATGAGGTCTCCTACTAAGGGCAGCCAAGCAAATAGGGCGGCAAAAACGCCATATTTTTTAATTTTAATGTAAAATTTATCAATTTTTGCTTTGTCAATTTTCATATACTTTTCTACCCACTCCCATTTACCCAAATACCCTAAGCCGTAGGAGGTCATTCCTCCCAAAAAATTGCCGGCTGTGGCTATTATTAAACACAGGTAAGGATTATATTTTAAAACGATTAAGGCAGATAAAACCACATCCGAACTTAACGGGATAACCGTTGAAGCAAGAAATGAGCATAAAAAAAGTCCTATATAGCCAAGTTGGACAAATGTATCCATACGGAATAAAATATATTTAAATGTTACAAAACTACACTTTCTTTTCGATGTATATTTCTATTTGTATATTTAAAAAAAAGGGTTGTTATAAACCAACAACCCTTTAAATTTAAAATTCTCTATTGATTATTGTTCCAATAGTTTGTTGTTTTTTCTATTTAAGTCGTAAGCTATTGCCGAACCGACAAAGATAGAGGAATATGTTCCTATTGCAATACCGATTAACAAGGCAAAGATAAAACCTCTGATTACATCTCCACCAAAAATAAATATTGCCAATAAAGTAACCAAAGTTGTACCGGCTGTATTAACCGTTCTACCTAAAGTGCTATTGATAGCATGATTCATATTTTCTCTTAACGAACGTTTCGGATATAAAATTTTATTTTCACGAATACGGTCAAAAACAATTACCGAGTCGTTAATGGAATACCCTATAATGGTTAATATAGCGGCAATAAATGCTTGATCTACTTCCATCGTAAAAGGTAAAAATCCATATAATAAGGAGAACATTCCAATAGTAAATAAAGCATCGTGAATCAACGAAACAACACCTCCCAATCCAAAATGCCAATTTCTAAAACGGATGGCTATGTAAATAAAAATGGCTAATAACGCAAAGAATACCGATAAAATAGCACCTCGTGTAATATCACGCGAAACGGTTGCTCCTACTTTAACAGCACTGATCAAGCCTACATTTTGATTTTGAACACTAAAATCTTGCTTAGTTACATCCGATTTAAAGAAAGGTTTTAATCCTTCAAAGAGTTTAGCTTCGGCTAAAGAATCCATTTCCGGACTATTTTCGTCTATTTTCCATTTAGTAGTGATTTTCATTTGTTTATCAGAACCAAACGTTTTAACTTCCGGTGAAACTCCATCAAAGGATTTGGTTAAACTTTTTCGTATTTCATCGCTTTTAACCGATTGGTCGAAACGAACGGTATAGCTTCTACCTCCTGCAAAATCAATACCCATATCCAATTTTCTTACAACCAACGAAACCATTCCGATACCGATAACAAGGCAAGAAAAAATGTAGAAATATTTACGGATTTTTACAAAATCAAAGTTTAGATTAGTAAAAGCATTGTTGGTTAATTTATTGCCATAGTTTATGGTTATATTACGTTTCATCATCCACATAAAAATCATGCGTGAAATAAAGATTGCCGTAAACATGGAAGATATAATACCGATAATCAACGTAACGGCAAATCCTTGAACAGGACCCGAACCGAAAATATAAAGTACAATCCCTGTAATAATTGTGGTTACGTTACCATCAATAATAGCCGAATAAGCAGCTTTATACCCATCGTCAATGGCTAATCGAGCACCTTTACCGGCTCTTATTTCTTCTCTGATACGCTCAAAAATAATTACATTCGCATCAACAGCCATCCCCAATGTTAAAACAATACCGGCAATACCGGGTAGTGTAAGTACTGCTCCGAGTGAAGCTAAGGTTCCAAAAATAATTAATACGTTAGATAACAACGCTATACCGGCAACCATACCTCCTCGATTGTAATAGAAAACCATATATAATAATACTAATACAAAAGCCAATATAAATGAAATCAAACTGTCGTGAATAGATTCTTTCCCTAAGGTAGGTCCTACAATTTCTTCCGAAACAATGATAGCAGGAGCAGGTAATTTACCTGCTTTCAATAAATTAGCTAAATCCTTAGCTTCTTCCAAAGTAAAACCGCCTGTTATGGAAGAACGTCCGTTTGGAATTTCACCATTTACAACAGGATACGAATAAACCAAATTATCCAAAACAATGGCAATACAATTACCGATATTTTCACCGGTTATTTTTTTCCACATTCTTGCTCCGGTGGCATTCATGGACATACTTATTTCATTGCCTGCGTTTTCGTTAAAATCTTGACGAGCATCCACAACTACATTTCCATCCAATACCGGACCTTTATCTCCCGAAGATTTTAATGCGATTAATTGATGAAATTGAGATTTATCTTTTCCTGTTTTAGCATGCCAACAAAGCTTTAAATCTTGAGGCAATAACATTTTTACCCAGGATAAATTTAAGATACGATTAACGGCTGCCGTATCTTTTTCGTGAACATACCCTACTAACGGTCCAAATTTTCCTTTATCCGAAGGTTTTTCATTAAATTGAATCTTGGATAATAAAGGATATTTTTTAGCAAGTTGCTCCGGAGTCATTTTTTCATTGGGTATATCTTTTTCATTATCTAAAGAATCGTTGCTTGCGGTTGAATCATTTTTATTTACTGCTGTTGCGGCTGAATCTTTGGTTGCTTCAGAAACTAATAAACTATCAACAGCTGCAAAAGAAGAGTCTTTGATTGATTGTTTTTGCAAATCGGCAAGTTTATCATTAATTTGAACAAAGTAATCTTGAATTTCACCAAATTCATATGTTTTCCAAAATTCGAGGTTGGCAGCACCTTGTAATAATTTACGAACACGTTCGGGCTCTTTAACTCCAGGAAGTTCAACCAAGATACGACCCGATTGCGGCAAGCGTTGAATATTGGGTTGAGTAACACCAAAACGGTCGATACGGGTACGCAATATCATATATGTATTGCTTAATGCAGCTTCGGTTTCATCACGTAATGCATTGATTACATCATCGTTGGTAGGATTATTTTGTTTTAATTCCAACTTACGGAAAATGGTGGCTAATTTTGCATTTTCGGGAGCTATTTCTTTAAATGACTGTTCAAATAAAGTAATGAAATCGCTTTGTGAACTCTTTTGTTTATTGATAGCCATTCGCATGGTTTTAACAAAAAGCGAATCTTTTGCTCCGTTTCCTGCAAGTGAAGTAACGATGTTTGGCACGGAGACTTCCAACAACACATTCATCCCTCCTTTTAAGTCCAAGCCCAAATTAACTTCTTTTTCTTTACATTCTTTGTATGTCCATTTTGCAATCAACATATTATAAATAACCGAATCGGACATTATTTGAAAGTATTCATTTTCACGTGCTTTGTAAACCGAATCCAATAAATATGTTTCCATAAAAGCATCGCCTTTAGCTTCGGCTTTTATTTTTTGAATATCCGGAATATTTTGAGCATATTCTTTTGCTTTATTTTCAACATTTCTTGTACAATAGGTAAATGAAAGTGAATAAACACATATTAATCCTAATGTAATGGCAATAAATAAAATAAAACCTTTGTTTCGCATTTTTTAATTATTTAATTATAAGTAAGTTATAAATTTATTTTTAAATTATTTCGAGTTTGCAAATATAATATAAAAAAGATATCAATTATCATTAATAGTAGTATTTTTCAATTGATTTCTAGAATCAATTTTTATAACTTTATTTAACAAGGACTTAACACTTGTTTCGATGAGATTATATGTAGGTTGTTTTTTCTCTGTATAGATTAACAAGAGGGCTAGTTCCATGGGTTGATTTTCGAAAGATTCATATATTATGAATTTGTTTAATCGGTAGGATTCTCTTATTATACGTTTGATATAGTTTCGTTGAAAAGCATGTTTTATATTTTTTTTAGCTATAGAAATCCCTAATTTTATTTGTAATTCATTCGATGGTTTGATTAAATAAACGCATCGAAAGGGAAAATGATAAAAAGATTTACCTTGAAGTACTAATTGTTTAAATTCATTACGTTTACAAATATGTTCTTTTTTAGAAAATGTAAATATTTTCATTTATTTCTTTTTCACATTTAGTTTTTGCAAATACTGATCGATTGCCGTAAAAATGGAAGGATGTTCGGGCGTGGGAGCCATGATATCAATTCTAATTCCTTCTTGTTCTGCAGTTTCCAATACTTGATGCCCTAAAGCTCCGATAACGGTTTCACCTTGTTGATAATCGGGATAATTGCTTTTTAAAGATTGAATTCCAAACGGACTGAAAAAAACCAACATATCATAATTTTCAATTTTTATTTGGTGAAGATTTGCCATAACTATTTGAAATACCTCCGCTTTCTTGTAGATTATATTCTTTTCATTCAACAAAGTAAGTAACGGATTTACACACATATCAAGGCTGCAAGGAAGTAAATACCTTTCCTCATTATTTGTTTCCATTATTTTTACAAGATCTTTAACCGTGCCGTTGGCATAAAGCATTTTTCGTTTGCGATAATTCACATATTTCTGTACATACAACGCTGTTGATTCATTAATGCAACAAAATTTCATGCTCGTCGACAATTCTGTTTTTAATTTTTTTAAAATGGCAAAAAAATGATCAACTGCATTTTTACTGGTAAATATTATGGTTGTAAAATCGGATAAATAAATTTTATTTTTTTTAAATTGAAGAGCAGTTACCCCTTGTATTTGAAAAAATTTAAAAAAATCAATCTTAACATTGTATTTATTGGCTAATTCGGCATAGGGTGTTTTATCAAAATCTACAGGTGGATTCTGGGAAAAAAGAATACTTTTTATTTTCAATTCGAACAAGGTTAAAGTTATACAATCTATTGATTATGTTTGGTCTATAGAATATTTTACAATAAGTAACAGGGGTAAAATTTCTATAGTGCAAAAGTATAAAAAAATTTCATACATGTAAAATTTTGTATTAAAAATAAAAAAACCTTTTATTATTCTATATAGTAGAATTAAAACCAATAAAGCAGCGCTTACATAAAATAGCTCAATTTGCGGAAAATAATTATAAATAAAAGCTAAAGGAAAAATAAAAATCGCAATATAGTAATCTGTTAGAACGACTTGCTGGATATATTTTAAAACTAACGATTTCATATTAAATAGGATTCCCGTAAGATAAACAACTAAAAATTTAATAAAAAACAAAAAGGAAAATAATAAAATGGCATATATTATTTTTAACCATTCCATAGATACTTGGAAATAATCGCCTAAAAAGGCATATAGTATTATTCCTATCCCTAAACACGAAAATAAAATAATAAAAATAAAAGCTCTGGTTTTAAGAAAATCTCCTTCTCTTGATAAGGCTGAAGCAAATTTAGCACTAATTATACTTCGTAAACTTAATGAAAATATTCGTAAAGATTGTAATTTAACAATGGCAAGAACGGCAAACAAAAAAAGAAATGACATAAAAAACCAATCCACTGATTGAGTATGAAATTTTTCTTCTTTTATATAAGGGGTTGATTTGTATGAAATAATAAATTGTTGTGGTAAACTTTCGGTTTGATTTTGATATTCGTTCTTGTCTGTTTGAAAAAAAATATTTTTCTTTAATTTGTTTTCAATTTTTTCGCTCCACGATTGAGTATTGATTACCTCCATTAATGGAGCGCCTTTTTTTACTGTCGCAGGCAAGCTATCCTTACTAAAAAAATTATTAACCGTTACTGAATCGGGAGAATTCATTTTTAGAATATCAGATTTTAGATTTTTTATTTATTTCATCACGAATCTTAGAAGCGTACTCATAATTTTCATTGTCTATCGCTTCTTGTAATATTATTTCCAATTCCTTACTATTTTTACTTGATAAATTATCTTTTGATTCGTTTGTGTTTTCATTATCTATTGAATCTGTCGACATGCCGACTTGGTCCAAAATAAAATCTTCAATATACAAAGGGCATTTATATTTTAATGCCAAAATTGCAGCATCTGAAACACGCGATTCAAAATCAATTTCTTCTTCTAAATTAGTACAATGAATGTGTGTATAAAAAATCCCTTCCATTAAATTATAAATATGCACATAATCTACCATGATGTGAAAATTGAGCATCATGGCATACAATAAATCATGCGTTTGAGGGCGTTTTAACTGAAGATTCTCAATTTCTTTAACAATACTAAATGCTTCATTTTCAGCAATTATAACCGGGAAAGAAATGGTTTCGTCTTTAGTTTGCAAAACCAACACCCGTGCAGACTTATCTGTCCATTCGGCAACATAATTTATTTTAATTTCGATTTTAGCCATTTAAATAAATTTTTTCGTTATTATCCTGAAATACTACATGCGTACTATGTAAACGAATAACTTTTCATTAAATTTTATGCTCTTGTTAAAAGTTTTTTAACTTGTTTCCGTTTGATAAATTTTATCTTTTTATAAAAGTTATTTATTCCGGCAATGAAATGCCGTTTTAGTACGTTATACAAAAACAATTTTATTGTAATGAGAACCATATTAATACTTATAAAAAAAGAATTTATTCAAATTTTTCGTAATCCGATTCTGGCACGATTAATTACGATATTGCCTTTAGCTTATCTATTAATATTCCCATTTTCAGCTGATTTAGAGATAAAAAGATTATATATTGCCATCATTGATAACGATAATTCTACCCTTTCAAGAGATATCCGAAACACTTTAAACGGCACAAAATATTTTAAAATCGTTGAAAAAGTTTATACAAGGGAACAAGCAGATTTCCAAATGAAAAGAGACAATGTAGATATTATAATTGAAATACCTTCCGATTTTGAGAAAAAAATTATTCGGGCTGAAAAACCAATGATCGGAGTAACGGCTAATGCTGTCAACAACATGAAAGCTGCGATTGGAGTAGCTTATATTCAACAATTCCTTGGCAATTACATTAAAAACACCGCAAAGTTTCAATCCCAAAATGCTTCTATTTATCCGACACAAGTATATGTTTACCCTTCACGTTGGTTTAATAAGAAAATGGATTATAAAAACATTTTTGTTCCGGGTATCTTGGCTGTGTTGGTTTCGATGATCGGATGTATGTTGTCAACCTTAAACATTGTTAGAGAAAAAGAATTAGGAACCATTGAACAAATGAATGTTACACCCATTACCAAATGGCAATTCTTTATTGGCAAGCTGATTCCTTTTTGGATTATCGGCATGCTTGAATTTGGAATCGGATTGGTTTTTATGCGTTATATGTTCGCAATTCCCATTCAAGGTTCTCTATTGGTACTGCTTTCGTTCACTGCTATATTTTTATTTGGTATGTTAGGACTTGGTTTTATGGTATCCATATTTTCAAAAAATCAAGTTCAGGCTACTTATATTATTATGTTTTTGTTTGTTATCTTTATTTTATTAAGCGGATTATTTACTCCTATTGACAGCATGCCCGCTTGGGGACAAAAAATTAATACCATTAATCCTATCGCTCATTTTATGGAAATATTAAAATATATCATATTGAAAGGAACTACTTTTCATGATTTAAGAGCTTATTTCATCGGACTAAGTATCTTTGCCGTTGTTATCAATACGATTAACATTACACTTTATAAAAATTCCACCCGATAACTATTTATCTATGAATAAAAAAAAGTTAATTGATGTTTGTTTGGACTATTTGCACAAGCAATATACTATGTCAAAACAATGTTCCGATGAAATTCAAGAACAAATAAACGATTATGGTCCAAACAAAGACCGATACGATCCTTTCCGAACAAAATTAATGCGTTCGAAAGAAATGTATTACAAACAAATGGAAAATGCCGTAAATCAAATTAAAACATTAAGCCTCATAGATTCTAAGAAAAAATGTTCCCAAATTGAATTCGGAGCTGTTGTATTTACCGATAAACAAAACTATTTTATTGCCACCGGCATTGGGAAAATCACGTTTGAAGAAAGCGATTTTTTAGCTATCTCCGTAACCGCACCGATTTATCCTGCCATGAAAAACAAGCATCCAAACGATACAATTAATTTTAACGGTACAAAACAGATAATTAAAATTATTTTATGAATTGGTGTATTATGTAATAGTATGTCAGTTTTTTATTTATAAAATTAAAAAATATTTTTTTTTCTGTCAACAAATTAGATATATATGAAAAAAATTACTACTTTAGTTTTTCAAAAAATTAAAAATTTACGCTATAAGAAGATGTATATAAATAATTGTTTGATAAGATTTTACAGAAAACTGCCATTTTTAGTTTTAGTCTGTCTTTTGGTGTTTTCTGTTCCAAATCTACAAGCTTCTAAAGAGAATAGCCATTCAAAGAAAAGCTTTGATGCAGGTTCTACGATAATGGAACACGTTGTTGACGCTCACGAATGGCATATTATGAACCTAGGCAAAAAACATATTTCCGTTCCGTTGCCGATTATACTTGTTTACGACAACACATTATATATGTTTTCATCTTCCCGTTTTCATCATGGAGAACAAAGTTACAGAGGCTTTATCTTAGGACATAAAAAAGGAGGAATCAAAGATGAAGTTTTAAAAATCGACGCAAAGGGCGAAATTGACTCTAAAGCGTCTATTATTGATTTATCCATCACTAAAAATGTACTGTCTTTATTTATAGGTATTTTCTTTTTATTATGGTTTCTATTGTCAGCCGCACGGAGTTATAAGAAAAACGGTTATGGAGCACCCAAAGGAGCGGCTCGTATTGTAGAACCTCTCTTTTTATTTGTCCGCGATGATATTATTAAACCATCCATAGGACCAAAATATGAAAAATATTTACCTTACTTATTAACGCTATTTTTCTTTATCTTATTTAACAATATCTTTGGTTTGATACCATTTTTCCCCGGCGGAGCTAACCTCACGGGAAATATTTCGGTAACCTTTGTTTTAGCATTTATCACATTTATAATTACAAATGTAAGCGGTAATAAAACCTATTGGAAACATATTTTCAATGCTCCTGGCATTCCGTGGTGGTTAAAAATCCCCATTCCTTTGATGCCGGTAGTTGAATTGGTAGGTGTATTTACCAAACCCATCGTATTAATGATTCGTTTGTTTGCTAATATTACAGCAGGACACATCATTGCATTGGGGTTTATCAGTTTGATCTTTATATTAGGAGAAACCAATTTGGTTGCCGGATACGGCGTATCGGTAGCCTCGGTATTATTTTATGTTTTTATGGGTTGTTTGGAATTATTGGTTGCCTTTATTCAAGCATACGTATTTACTTTATTAACATCTATTTATATAGGTATGGCGATAGAAGAACATCATCACGAAGAACATAATATGGTAGAAACACATTAACGGAAAAATATTTATAAACATTTTAAAAAATAAAAATATGTCATTATTATCAATTTTATTGGAAGTAGCAACAGAATTTGGCAAAATGGGAGCAGGTATCGGAGCAGGTATCGCCGCTATTGCCGCCGGAATCGGCATTGGAAACATCGGTAAAAGTGCGTTGGAATCGTTAGCTCGTCAACCCGAAGTAGGTGGCGATATCCGATTAAATATGATTATTACCGCAGCCTTTATCGAAGGAGTTGCTTTCTTCGCTATTGTTGTATGTATGTTAATTGTATTCAAATAAACACATTCCGAACATTTCAATATAAGATAAATCTTTCAAACAACATGGCAGCATGTTGTTTGGGAGATTTTAAATGGAAAAGGATAATTTTATATTTACATAAAACATAATACGTATGGATCTTGTACTACCCGGCATCGGTTTACTGTTTTGGATGACATTGTCATTCCTTATATTGGTTTTAGTTTTAGGTAAATTCGGATGGAAACCCATCATGAATATGCTCAAAAAACGCGAAGACACTATTTCCGAAGCGTTAAACGAAGCCAATAAAACACGCGAAGAAATGAAACTGCTTAAGGCAGACAACGAACTTTTACTCAAACAAGCCAAAGAAGAACGAGATGCTATTATCACCGAAGCACGAAATGTAAGTCAAAACATGTATGAAACGGCAAAAGAAAGAGCAAATCTTGAAGCCGAACGAATTATCGAAAGTGCTAAAGAAAGCATTCATTACGAAAAAATGAAAGCCATGGCAGATATTAAAAATACTATTGCCGAGTTTTCGATAGAAATTGCCCAAAAGGTAATTTCTCAAGAATTGAAAGATAAACAAACGCATACAACCTACGTGAATAAATTATTGGATGATATTAAATTGAACTAATCTCGGAATGAAAAGAACCAAACTTGCCAGCCGCTATGCAAAAGCATTTTTTGAATTTGCTCTCGAATTAGATCAAATTGAAAAAGTAAGCGAAGATATTACTTTAATTAATCGTACTTTTTCTTCAAACTTTGATTTGCGTTCCGCCATTAATTCTCCGATAATTCGTACCGATAAAAAAATCAATATCTTACATGCTGTTTTCAAACAACATATATCCGATATTACCTTACGGTATCTTACTTTAATTCTTCGTAAAAGACGTGAATTACAAATCCATATTATTTGTGATGAATTTATTAAATTATATAAAGCCTATAAAAATATAGTTACACTCGAAATTTTCAGCGCATCGAAATTAGAAGATGCAATCATTGAATCTATTAAAAATAAAGTGAAAAACTATGTCCATGCCAATATTGAAGTCGTTGAAAGTATTAAACCCCAACTAATTGGCGGAGTATCTTACAAATTCAACGATTATTTTGTTGATTCAAGTATCAAAACACAATTGGATAGATTGAAAAAAGAACTTATGGACAAAAGTTATGAACCCAATTTTTAACATTTGAATAAAAAAAAAGATAAAAAAATGGCAGAAATAAAACCATCGGAAATCTCCGCAATTTTAAGACAAGAACTTTCTAACTTTAACAACGACGTTCAATTAGAAGAAACCGGGCTAATATTAGAAGTTGGCGACGGAATTGCTCGTGTTTACGGTTTATCGAAAGCACAAGCAGGAGAATTAATTTATTTTGATAAAGATAATATTTACGGAATAGTCCTTAACTTGGAAGACGATAACGTGGGAATTGTACTTCTTGGTGAAAGTAAATTATTGAACGAAGGCGATATATGTCGTCGAACCGGTCGTATTGCTTCCATCAAAGTTGGAGAAAATATTTTTGGGAGAGTTATCAATACATTGGGAGAACCCATCGACGGTAAGGGACCAATCGAAGGCACTACCTACGAACTTCCATTAGAACGAAAAGCTCCGGGCGTTATTTTCCGACAACCGGTGAAACAACCCCTACAAACCGGTATCAAAGCCATCGATGCCATGATTCCTATCGGACGTGGTCAAAGAGAATTGATAATCGGCGACCGTCAACTCGGGAAAACAGCTATCGTTATTGACACCATCATCAATCAAAAAGAATTTTATGATAAAGGCGAACCGGTATATTGTATTTATGTTGCTATCGGACAAAAAGGTTCTACCATTGCCAATCTCGTTAAAACCTTAACCGATCATGGTGCCATGCCCTATACGGTTATTGTGGCTGCTACCGCTTCGGATCCGGCTGCCATGCAATTTTATGCCCCTTATGCAGGTGCTTCGATAGGCGAATATTTTCGCGATACGGGTCGTCATGCCCTTATTATTTACGATGACCTTTCAAAACAAGCGGTTGCTTATCGTGAAGTATCTCTTTTGCTTCGTCGTCCTTCGGGTCGTGAAGCTTATCCGGGCGATATCTTCTATTTGCATTCACGCCTCTTGGAAAGAGCTGCCAAAATCATTGAATCGGATGACATTGCTCGTAAAATGAACGATATACCCGAATGTTTAAGACCTTTGATTAAAGGAGGCGGTTCACTTACTGCTCTTCCGATTATCGAAACCCAAGCCGGTGACGTTTCGGCTTACATCCCTACCAATGTTATTTCCATTACCGACGGTCAAATATTCCTTGAAAGTAATTTATTCAATGCCGGTATTCGTCCTGCTATTAATGTGGGTATTTCGGTATCGCGGGTAGGTGCTTCGGCACAAATAAAATCCATGAAAAAAATTGCCGGAACACTAAAACTTGATCAAGCTCAATATTCCGATTTACAGGCATTTGCAAAATTCGGCTCTGATGTTGACCCTGCTACTCAAGCAGTTTTGGATAAAGGTGCCCGCAACGTAGAAATTTTAAAACAACCTCAATACACGCCCTTCAAGGTTGAAAATCAAGTGGCTATTATTTATTGCGGAATTAATGGATTGTTGCAAAAAGTTCCCATAAATCGTATCAGCGATTTTGAAATCGAATATCTTCTTTATCTCGAACATAATCATGCCGACGTCTTACTTAAATTAAAACAAGGAAATATTGATAATGATATTACCAATGTTCTTAAGACCGTTTGCACTTCCATTGCAAAAAAATATGAATAACATAAGGGAATAAATAAGTATGGCTAGTTTAAAGGAAATCAGAAACAGAATTGTTAGTGTTCGTTCAACACAAAAAATTACCTCTGCCATGAAAATGGTTTCAGCCGCCAAATTACGGCGAGCTCAAAACACCATTATTAAATTCAGACCGTATGCCAAAAACATTTCCACTATTTTATCGCATGTTCTCCCTGCCGAACATAGAGAAAACAATAATCCTTTGGAAGAAATTCGCGAAGCGGAAAGAGTTGTTTTTGTTGTTATTACATCTAACAAAGGTTTATGTGGAAGCTTTAACAATTCCGTACTTAAACAAAGTGAAGCCTTATTAACCTCCACCTATCAACATCAACACAAGCAGAAAAACGTTCAATTTATTTGTATCGGCAAAAAAGGAAAGGAATATATTCAAAAGAAACATTACCCCATTATGGACTCTTATACCGAATTGTTGGATAATTGCTCCTTCGATAAAGTTGCCTCCATTGCCGAAGACCTCATGCAACAATTTACGGCTAAAAAAATTGATAGAGTGGAAGTTTTTTACAGCAAATTTAAAAGTGCCGGTTCCCAATTGGTTACTACACAACAATATTTGCCCATCGTTTTTGAAGAAACAAAGAAAGAATCTTCTAAAATAGAATATCTTTTTGAACCTCAAAAAGATATTCTATATCAACAAATGATTCCTCAATTGACTAAGATGAAACTTTATCAATATATTTTAGAATCACTTGCTTCCGAACACGGAGCCCGAATGATGTCCATGCACAAAGCAACCGAAAACGCCAACGAACTTATCAAGGATTTGAATCTCTCGTACAACAAAATGCGTCAAGCATCCATTACCAATGCCCTTATTGAAATGGTAAGTGCCTCCGAAAGTTTGAAATCATAATTCTACTTGATTTATTCCTTGTTTAAACAATTTTTTTGTCTAAGATTACAGAAGAATCTTACATATTTCTTCTTTTTCTTACTTTTTTAATATATCTTTGCACTCAAAATTTTATAAACAGATATAATTCATAGTTAATTGTATATCATATTAAAACATGATAATAAAAAATAAAAACGATGTATAAAAATAAAAAAATCAAGCTCTTTATTCTAAGCCTAAGTTGTATGGCATTTTGCATTAACACGCAGTTATTTGCTCAACAAAACGATTCGTATATGTTGCAACAACAGAAAATGGATAGATTTCTTCAATTCTTGAAATTCTTTTATGTTGACAGTGTTGATTTTAATAAAATCGTTGAAAAAGGAACCGTTGAAATGCTCAAAGAATTAGACCCGCATTCTATCTATATTCCCAAAGCCGAAGTAACCCGAACCAATGAACCTTTGCAGGGAAATTTTGAAGGAATCGGTGTTCAATTTCAAATTATGAAAGATACTCTTGTTGTTGTTCAACCCATTAAAGGAGGTCCTTCGGAAAAAGTCGGCATTATTGCCGGTGATAAAATTATTAAAATAGACGATTCGACCGCTGTAGGTAGTATCTGTACCAATGCATGGGTTTTTAGTAAGTTACGAGGCCCAAAAGGCACCAAAGTAGTCCTCTACATTAAAAGAGGGAAAGATCCAAACCCATTAGTATTTACCATTATTAGAGATAAAATTCCCATCAATTGCATTGAATCATATTTCATGATAGATGCCGAAACGGGTTACATTCAATTGGAACGTTTCTCTCAAACAACGAAAGAAGAATTCGATAATGCACTGCGTGAATTAAAAGCCCAAGGCATGAAAAACCTTATTTTCGACCTTCGCGGCAATTCGGGCGGCTATTTAAGTGCCGCTATCGACATGGTGGACGAATTTATTAAATCCGATCAATTGGTAGTTTATACCCAAAACAATCAATCAAAAAACAAAATAACCTATAATACCAAAGAAAAAAACGATTTTGAAAGCGGTAAATTGGTAATTATGATTGACGAATATTCTGCTTCGGCATCTGAAATTGTTTCGGGAGCCATCCAAGATTGGGATCGTGGCATCATTGTCGGACGTCGCTCTTTCGGAAAAGGCTTGGTTCAAACCCCTACTATGCTGCCCGACAGCTCTCAAATTCGATTAACCACCTCCCGCTATTACATTCCCAGCGGAAGATGTATTCAAAAACCTTATGAAGGAGTGGAAGATTATAACTCTGACCTTATTAAACGTTACAACTCGGGCGAGCTTACTCATTCCGACAGCATTCATTTCCCCGATTCATTAAAATATTATACTGCCAATAAACGTGTTGTTTACGGCGGCGGCGGTATTATGCCCGATGTTTTTATTCCGATGGATACTATTAAAGTAAGCGATTATTATTGGCAATTGTATCGTCATAATATTTTTAATCAATTTGTTATGAGTTATTTGGAACAGGAAAAACAAAATCTTCTAAAAACGTACCGTGATTTTGATGTCTATAATACTCAATTTCAAGTAAATGATTCCATACTAAAAAAATTCTATCAATTTGCCGAAGCTGAAGACGTTAAAGATACTACGGTGTTTAATTTCAGTAATTATCTCACTAATTTCACCAAAACCTATTCCGATTCATTAAACAAAGTCTATGCTTCGCCTTCCGATATGAAAAACAAAGACGATTTGCAAAAAATGCTTGATACCTACATCACCAATGAATTAGCTATTTATAACAAACGCCAACAAAATTTCGATACGGAAAAATATATCAAAAAACAGATTAAAACCCTGATTGCCCGTAACCTCTACGATGCCAATAAATCAACTAAAATCTGGCTCGAAGATGATCAAACTTTCCAAAAAGCTTACGAAATCATTAATAATACTTCTTTATTTAAAAAGCTGAAAATTACTTACTAAATTAATGAAATACACGTTTGATACCTTCATAGACAGAAAACACACCCATTGCGTAAAATACGATTTACTACAACAGTTTTTCGGAAGAAGCGACCTACTTCCGATGTGGATTGCCGATATGGATATTGCCATCCCCGACTTTATTATCGAAGCCGTTAAAAAACGTGCCGAACATCCCATTTATGGATATTCGCATTTTGGGGAAACTTATTATCAAAATTTTATAAATTGGATGTGGAAACGACATGGTATTCACATTGAAAAAGAATGGATATGTTTTTCGCCCGGAGTAGTTCCGGCTTTAAATATGTCGGTTTTGTCGTTTACTAACGAAAAAGATAAGGTAATTATTCAACCACCGGTATATCCTCCTTTTTTCAACGCAGTAAGCGATCATAAAAGAATCTTGGTTGAAAATTGTTTACAGCTTCATAACGAACGATATAGTATGGATTTCAGCGATTTGGAACGTAAAATTGATGCTCAAACCAATATGTTTATTCTTTGCAATCCGCACAATCCGGTGGGTCGTTGCTGGAATAAAGAAGAACTTGAAAAACTGATTGCTATTTGTGCTGCAAACAATATTGTTATTATTTCGGATGAAATTCACAGCGACTTAATTCGTACTCCTCACACACATACCTCTTTATTATCTTTAACCGATAACGTGGTCGCCTGTTTTTCGCCAAGCAAAACCTTTAACTTAGCCGGTATGTCCACTTCGATGATTATTATTCCCGATAAAAATTTACGTGAAAAATATGTACATACTCTCAACGGATTACACATTTCTTTCGGTAATCTTTTCGGTTCCGTATCCACCGAAGTTGCTTACGGACAAGGCGAAGAATGGTACTTACAATTATGGGATTATCTGCAAGGGAACATTGATTTTGTAACGGATTACTGTAAAAAAAACATTCCTACTATTAAAATTATGCCTTCGGAAGCTACTTATTTGCTGTGGATGGATTGTCGTGCACTATCAACTTCTTCCGAAAAATTACAAAATATTTTTGTAAACGATTTAAAAGTAGGATTAAACAACGGCATTGAATTTGGTGCTGTCGGCGAAGGATTTATGCGTATGAACATTGCTTGCCCCCGCCAAACTCTTGAACTTGCCATGGAACGGTTAAAGTTAATTAATAACCGATAATTTTTGTACAGTATAACGAGTAGCCTTAGCCGAGTTGGGTAGATAATCACTATATTTTATCGCTTTGCGTGCAACATTCAAGGGGTAATAGTAAACGAATTATACATACAAGGAAATGTTTTAAATAGAAAATGTCGATTAAAATATATGTTTAATCAGTCGGTTATTCACCATTACCCGCTGACTTTTTTGTGCAAGGTTTATCTCCATAGACCTAACAGATTTAAAAAAATCAGGTAGGAGCGTCATAACTCTGTGACGGTGCTCCATCCCGCCGGTAATTTTTTTAACCACAAAGGTCACAAAAATTCTACACAAAGGAGGCAAAAAGAATAAGAAATATTCAAAAATGCTTCCATTTTTTTTGTTAAGAAAACTATATTTTATGACAAAAGTGTTAAGCATAAAATGTAAAGGAGTGATTATAAAGAAAAAAAATAAATCAAAAAAATAAATTCAATGGTATTTGTATATTGAAATATTTATTTATTTTGTACCCAAATTATATTGAAATCATTAAACAAGCTTAAGTATGATGAGAAAAACGATTTTTTACCTTTTTTTAGTTACCTTTTCAGTAATAGAGTTACATTCACAAAGTTTACCGGTATATTCGCGAGCGGATTTATGGTATCGAAGTAATGAATTGGATACAATCGGTCTAAATTGGACAGATATAAGTAAGAATGAGCAAGCGGCACGGGCAGGCAATGCGTATAGTGTGTCGGATTCGTCGTATAATTTTCATAAATCGATACGATTTAACGATTCGACCGACCAATTGGAAGCTTTCTATCCGGTTCATACCATCACCCGCTTAACGGTAGTGAGTGTTTTTAATGTTTCGGATACGATGACGGAACATGGGGTATGGAGTTTGGATGTAGACGGGAAACAGCTCACGGGCTTAAGCGACCGACAGTTGATCCGTGAAAAATCATCGGTAACTTTTCCTATTCGCCGAAAGGAAATCCCGATCATTCATACGAGTGTACAATCGTTTTCGAAGAAGCGAGGGGATACGGTAGTGTTTACTTTGGGCAATTGTGTATTGCCCGACAGTACGACGGCTTATTTTAGGGGAAATATGGCGGAGTGTATGGTGTTTGATAAATTTTTAAAGAAGGCGGAGTTATTGCGTATTGAGACGTATTTGGCGATAAAATATGGGATAACCTTGGTGGCGTCGAACTATGTAACGCCGTACGATACAATTATTTGGAATTACGACAGCAATCGAATCTATTCGAATGCGATAGCAGGTATAGGGAGGGATTCGATATTCGGATTGCATCAGAGACAGAGCAATTCGGTAGAAGACAACGGATTGTTAACGATAGGAAAGGGAGCATTTTGTTCCTTGAATAGAGACAACACGGACAGTTTGCCGGAGGGGAGTTATTTGATATGGGGAGATAATAATGAGGCGTTAAGTTGTGAAAACATATATGATTCCATTCCTTTGTGGGAGCGAAAATGGATGATGCAGGTAACGAAAGGGAATACACTTAGTACCAACGTCAAATTAAAAGCTCCGTATTGGTTACAGAATTCGAATTATTATTTGGTGATAGACCGAAGCGGAAGGGGAACTTTCGACAGTTTACAAACGGAGTATAAAGAAGCAAGTTATGTTGACAGCAACGGATATGTTTATTTTGAGAACATAGTATGGGATACGGATTATAGCGGGAAAGATGTATTTACGTTCTCACCCGGACAAGTTCATATTGGTGCAATGTCGGTACAATTACCGGACACGGGCTGTAAGAATTTGGGGATGCGAGAAACGTATGATGTAGAAAAGGGAGAACAAATAGCCTTATCGGCAAATGCGAACTGTGTAAAAGGGGTTCATTATCAATGGAGCAAAAACGGAAAAGTAATCAGTGAAAGCGAAAAAGTATCGACCGATGAAGAGGGAGACTATACATTGACGGTAACCTTAGCCGACGGCACGACGCAAACGGGAAATACGACGCTTAGCTATGCAAGCAATACGATAGCGAACGAATTTTGTACTTATAAAGTATATCCCAATCCCAGTCAGGGAGATTATACGGTAGAAGTAAAGCTATTGGAACCATCGGACATAACGATACGAACCTATACGGTAAACGGGAGTTTGCTACGGGAGCAGAAAGACAAGGAAAAAACGTTTTATACCTTTGACGGGCATTTGGAATCCCAAGGATATTACTTTATTGATATCATCACGAAGTATGAAAAAAAGACGATAAAGATAGTAATAAGCAAATAGATTATACAAAACTTTAATAAGTACAAACATTAAATCAAAGATATAATATGAAACACACATATAGTATTTTAATTGTAATCACATTAGTAATAGGGTCAATAATATATTTTTTAAGCGATAAGGACGAAGCAAGTCAAGTAAACACGACTTGTATAGGGAGCAGTTATCCGATGCCAACGGAACAAGGTACCGTTGGTTCAGCCGGCAATCAGGAACAAGCACCTAATCCCGCAGCATTAAGTCCGCAAGTGATGTATGAAAACGCAACGCAAGAAGCTGTGAATTCGACCCCGCAACCGTTTCCAATGGCGACCTATCAGGGAGAAGAGCGGATTATCGGGATGACGGAAGGACAAGGGATGCATCGTCCGTCGGAAGAGCTCTTTATTATTCCGTTGGAACGTATGCCCGAAGCAGGCGAAGATGTATATTTGGAATATGAATTATATGGAGTAGCCGATTATACGCAGGTAGCGAGGAGTATCAACGATCAACCGGTATTTGGGGGCTATTTTATCAAACGATGGGATGAATGGACCAAGCAATCGGAGTTAGTCAATCCGGCACTGTTGCATAAGGGGAACAATACGATACGATTTACCATAGCCGAAGGGGCGGAATATCGGTATAAGATACGGAATTTAAAAATCAACCTCAAACCGGTCAATGTGCAGAGCTATCAAGAGCGAAAATTATGTGCAAGAAGCGAGAAAGGAAGTAGTATTAATCAAAACGAAGGGGTACGCCGATTGGTAGTGAACCAACCGACGACGGCATTTTATTATAAACAATACGGATTTATAGAAGGGTATGTCTTTGGAAAAGATTGTGAGCAGGCACAGGTACGTATTGGCAGGCAGAAAGTAAGAAATTATAAAGGAGAATTTGAAGGGATGGCAATGCGTCCCGAGAGCAAGGAAGCCGTAGCGGAGGACGAAGAATTACCTTCGAACCGCCCGTGGAATACGACGGTAGAAGCGGTTTTCCCGGATGGAGAAGTATTAAGTGTTGACGTAGCCTTTGAGCGACCGACGGTATGGGATTATGAAACGGGTTTTAATCCGGAGATACATTACACGGAAGAAGCGGTAAGCACACAAGAAGCCTTTACGATGAGTTTGGGCGAAGCCACTTTGGAAGGAGCAGCAGGAGCGATCAAAGAAGATGCCAAATTATCGATAACGGCATTGCGGGCAATAGATTTTCCGCGATTGAATCCGGACATGGTGAATGTAACGGCGGGCTATGACGGCTATCGTTTTTTGCCGCACGGATCGCATTTTGAGCAGCCGGTAAGTGTGCGGATGGGATATGATTCGACCAAGATACCCAAAGGACACACAGCCAAAGAAATACGTTCGTATTATTACGATGAGAACCAACGCTATTGGGTAGCCTTGCCGCGTGATTCGGTCTATGCCCAAGAGGGGATAGTTTGTTCCAAGACGACCCACTTTACCGACATTATCAATGCGATCATCAAGACCCCGGAGATGCCGGAGACGAAAGAATTTACGCCCACTTCGATTAAGGAATTAAAGGCAGCGGATCCCTCGTCGGGGATACAGATGATACAACCGCCGACAGCGAACAATCAAGGGACGGCAAGTGTAAGCTATCCGATCAATGTGCCGGCAGGACGACAAGGCATG
>CAYZQG010000003.1:7970-24076 GCA_964480685.1 uncultured Lentimicrobiaceae bacterium | reverse complement strand
ATAAATACTATCTCCTGAAAAATGACCATATAAAACCCTGTAATCGGATTCCGGATCAGGGTGCCATCCGTTTCCAAATATTCTTGTTTTGGGATCAAATTTTACTTTAGCATTTAATATTCCAATTAAAGAATCATTTACTTTTGTAATACTAACAGTTTCGGTTGATGTAACAGTAGGATAAATTGAATCCATACCGTATTCATTTTCTTTTTTTTGGCAAAGATAATCTCCCACATAGTCATTTCGATAATCTTTCTTACAAGAAAAGAAAGAAATGACAAAAGAAAAATAAATTAATATTCTAATTGCTTTCATTTTTGTAAATTTCAAATTATCCTATATTTTTTATTGATTTATCTTTTGCAAAGTAAAACAATTATTTTATATCATTTTACTTTTTAGTTTATTTTAATTATCAGATTTTCTATAACTTAAAAATATTTTTTAAACTTCTATAAAGAAAACCCTATTTTTTGGAAGTAATATAAAATAAAAATGGAATTCTTTTTATCTAACTTTTCTATAAAGATTAAATGCCCATTGGAACAAAGGATGTAATCGAGCAATTTGCATTTGATAGAGCGATTTTTCAATTGCTCCAAAACCGGCATAAAATTTAGCAATGTGTAGATTGTCGGAGCCGTTGAAAATGAGGGTACAAAATTCTTCAGCATGTTGTTGAATAAACGTATCGAGTAATAAAAACATGGCTCTGTTTTGGTTTGAAGCGGCATTTCTTCCCGAAAATAAAAAATAATATTTTCCGTTTAAATTAGGAAATAATACTGCTGCACAGAGTGTTCCGTTACCATCTAATACGCCGTAGGATTTAAGTTGTCGGTTTTTTTGTAAATACTCCAACAAATGCATTAATCGTTTATAATCAGCCGTTTTATAGCCTGCCTTAAACATCTTGGCTTGATTTTCTTTAAAGAGGTTTATAGTTTCCGAAAATGAAAAGTTATTCACAATAGATAAGCCTTCTTCGCTCGCTTTTTGGCAGTTACGTTTATGATTTTTATGATATGCTTTCTTTAATTCCATATACGGTAAACTGCAATCCAATGTAAACGTTTTATGCCATATTCCGGTAAAATTTTGTAATCCTTCGTAAAGATTTTCATGCAAAAGAAGGTCAATCCATTGAAATTTTTGCGGAATGGCATTCACCCAAGATGTAAAATACTCGTTTTCGATTTCCTTGCCGAAGATTCCCAAACTAGGAAGAAAAAAAGGCGGATAGATGTAATAAATGCCCAATTTCTGCCGCCAGGGCAAAGGCATAATTGATACATAATCGTCTAATACCAAAGCACTCCACGCATCACAAGCAATATCCAAATATCCCGAATAGGCAAATAAATTTTCAGTGTGCGGATTAGAAGCAATACAAGTATCCCACTTTGTGGAATCAATTTGATGCCGTTCCAGATAATGTATTGCCATTTATTCCAAGGTATAATGAATGATTTTTTCGTACAAAGATTTAAAATCAATGTTACTTTCGACTCCGAACGAAGGATTGTGAAAAAGCGTAACCAATTCTCCTTTATGTTTTTTTACTTCCTCCAAACAAGGTTTTATCTGTTCCCATAAAGCGGATACCGAGGTATCGGAAAATGTACACAACGCATTTTCCATAAACAAAAAGGAATGTATTTGTAAAGTGGTGGTTTTATTTTTTTGTAAATCAAAGAAATAGAATGGAAAACACGTACCGGCTCTAAACCCGATATGCGAAACATAGCCCATGCTGTAATCGTTTTTTATTTGGTTTGCCGATAAATTATCGTAGCTTTCGGGCAAACGCAAACGCAAAAAATGTTGCCGATTTGAATCAATGGGCTGATGTATTCTATTTTGTAAATTATATATTTCTTTTTGCAATCGTTTTTTATGTGTAAAAGAAGAAGCATACGAAGCGTGAATACCGATTTTTGCATTTGCTTCCAAACGCTGAATCAAGGAAATAAAATTTTTATTGTTGATAAAGTTGTTTTTATCATACGTACTTCGTGCAGCAAAAAGAATAAAAAAAATAGCTTGTAAATGATATTGTCGATGCAATTTTTCCAAATAATCGAAGGTATCGTAAGGGTCTTTTCTTTTACCGCTTATCACTTGTAAACGAAGTTGTAACGATTTCCATTCCCCTGTAAAAAATTGTTTTGCCATCCCTGCCAATGCAATACAAGCATCTTTCGATTTGTATAAAAATGCATTATCTATATCATAAGTAGGAATAAATTGAAAAGTAGGTTGTTTCAATTCCAAATCGGGAAAATGTTGTTTCAATATTGTTCCAAAATAAGCTATCCATCTGTCAACCAAAGCTATTTGAAGAAGATTGTTTTTATACGCAACACTATTTTCCGCTTTATACCGTCCGTGTTCGTCGGGTTCAAAAGGAAGATATTCTTCATAACGACTTAGAAAATAAAAACAAGCAGCAAAAACATCAAACGGAAGTTGCGTTTTTTCCGATTCGGTTTGAAAACAAAGCGGTACGTTATCCTGCCATGAAAAATGAAGTTGTTGTTCTTTGATGTCGGTTTCAAACAATAAAGGAACTGCCTGAATATAAAACATTTCACCCGAATAATCGGGAGCATAAATTAGTTTGAATGATGATGATTCCTTCTCAAATTTTTCCCACTCATCAACGAAACAACATTCGATGCCCCATCTTTCGGTAAACACATAGTGAAAGATATAGCGAAGACGTTCGGTTAGATGAGGGACATAAATTCGTATCATTTTTTGGAGTTAAGCAGGGCTGTCAAATCAGTAATTGTTAAGATTTGTTGTTCGCCCGTTTGCATATTTTTAAGTTGCAACGTGTTATTTTTCATTTCTTCTTCTCCTGCAATGACCACATAAGGAATATGTTGTAGATCGGCATAGGCAAACTGTTTACCGATTTTTACCGCATCGGGATATAACATTACACTCAATCCGGCATCGCGTAATTGCTTAACAATCGGAAGCACATAGTGCGTTTCCTCTTTCCCGAAATTTACAAACAAAGCTTGGATACTTGCTTGAATCATAACGGGAAAAGCATCGGTTTCGTTTAAAACATCATAAATCCGGTCGGCACCGAACGAAATGCCCACTCCCGACATATCGGGAATACCGAAAATACCGGTTAGATTGTCGTAACGACCTCCGCCCGACAAACTGCCAAAAGCAAAATCCTTCGCCTTGACTTCGATAATGGCTCCCGTATAATAGTTTAATCCGCGAGCCAAGGTTAAATCCAATTCAACACTATTATGTAATTGAATACAAGAAAGATGAGAAAATATTTCTTCTATTTCGGCAATACCTTGCATAGCGGTTTGAGAAAAAGTAAGCAAGTTCTTCAATTGATGCAGTTTTTCTTCGTTGCTTCCCGATAAATCGAAAATCGGTTGCAGCTTTATGATGGCTTCATCGCTTATTCCTTTTGTTCTCAATTCGTTTCTAACATTTTCAATGCCGATTTTATCCAATTTATCAATGGCAACGGTAATGTCAACAATTTTATCTTCGGCTCCGATGTATTCGGCAATGCCGGCAAGTATTTTTCGGTTATTCAATTTTATTACCACATTGATTCCGAAGCGTGAAAAGACATCATCTTCAATTTGAATCAATTCCACTTCGTTCAACATGGATTTGCTCCCGATAACGTCCACATCGCATTGAAAAAATTCGCGGTAACGACCTTTTTGCGGTTTATCGGCTCGCCACACCGCTTGCATTTGATAACGTTTAAACGGTAACGTAATTTCCTCACGATGTTGTACGACAAAACGGGCAAAAGGAACGGTTAAATCATAACGTAACCCTTTCTCACACAACACGGAAATCCATTTATTGGCATTGTGTTCCGAAAAATCGGCTTTTGCTAAAAAATCACCGGAATTTAAAATTTTAAACAACAGTTTATCGCCTTCCTCTCCGTATTTTCCCATCAAGGTAGAAAGATTTTCCATCGAAGGAGTCTCAATGGCAACATAACCATATTGTTCAAATACGTTTCGTATGGTAGTGAAAATATAATTCCGCCGACGCATTTCAAATGGCAGAAAATCACGCGTTCCTTTTGGTATGCTTACTGTTTTACCCATTATCGTTCACTTTTTGCAAAAGTACAATTTTTTTACTTGTTGTATAAAATTATACAACCTATTAATGTGTTTTTTATTATTACCCTTTCTATAAAATAAATCAGTAATGTCCGATATAATTTTATAAATAGATAAAGATTCTTCGCTTCACTTCGTTTAGCTCAGAATGACAAGTGATTATTGTTTTAGGAGGATGTGTTGTTTGCGGCTTCGCCGCAAACAACACATCCTTTCATCTGTTCAGAGTAAAATGCTGTCATTCTGGGCAAAGCGAAGAATCTGCATGTTTTTTTCGGACAATAATAAATTGCTTTAAAAAAAAGGTTATTTTTGTGTCGCATTTCTGAAATATGTTAATGCACTTCGCATATTTTTGAAATGAAATTGAATCAAATTATTAAAATTAGAGGTGCCCTTAATTCTTGACAAGTTATGTTTTCTACTGAACTTAGACAATTTTTGTGTACACATAAGCTTTTTATGAAAAAATGGTTTTTCTCTACTGCACTCGCATGCTTCATCTTGCTAAATACACATGCTCAAACTCCTTCAATAAAATGGTGGTTCAATACCAAGGATGCATCCTTTGGTCAGTCGGCTGCAGGTGATATTGATGGTGATGGTTTGTACGAAATAGTTTTTGGATGCTACAGAAACGATAGTTCCGTATATGCCCTTAATGCAGAGAATGGTTCCTTGCTTTGGAAATACAATACACACGGTTTTGAAGCCGAAGGTTGCAACGATGTGCCGCCTGTAATTTATGATGTTGACAACGATTCACTCCTGGAAGTGATTGTGCCAAGTTCCTGCAATCCTACCACGTTTTGTTTTAATGGACTATCAGGTACGGTAAAATGGCAGAGCACTACTTTGGGAAGCGATTCGCCACCAACAATTGCCGATGTGGATAATGATGGGAAACCCGAAATTCTACATGGCGAATTTGGTGGTTGGGTCAAATGCATCAATGCCGAAAATGGTTCTGAGGCATGGCATCTTCCTGTGGATATGAATTCATGGATTCAGACAGCGCCCACTATTGTTGATCTGGATAATAATGGTCAACTTGACTTTGTTGTCGGAACCTGGAACTTTAATGGAGATAATAGTATTTATGCATTTCGGGGCGACAATCAAACGATGTTATGGTCATATCCTGTGAACGATTACATATATCACGGAACTGCAGTTGCCGACCTTGATAATGACGGCAAACCTGAATTGCTGCTAGGCTCTTATAATGATACACTCTATTGCATTAATGGCGAAAACGGTACCACTAACTGGAAATATAAAGCTACAGGTGGCTACATTGGTTCGCCTGCAACTATTGCCGATATTGATAATGATGGTAGTTGCGATGTGATTTTTGCAAGTAACTATCAAATAACAGCGCTTTCAAATACAGGAACTTTGAAATGGCAGTATAATATACCCGATTTCAAAGATTGTTTTAGAGGAGTTGCTATTGCCGATATTACGAATGATGCTTTTCTTGATATTATCTTTGGTACTAACGATGGTAAAGTAATAGCCCTTAACGGTAATAATGGAAGCCTTATCTGGACTGTTGACCTTGCAGCACATTATGGTAATGCCGCTTTTGAGTTAAAGAATGCACCGCTTGTTGCTGATTTTGATAATGATGACACCCTTGATGTTTTTATTGTTGGCGGATATGGCGAGTATCCCAATTTTCAAAACGACTTTGGTCGCGCTTACATGATTTCGGCAGGCAAGGGTAACGGACCTAACTGGCTCATGTTTCAAAACGATATACGCAGGCAATCATCATTGTGTCCCTTTGCACCAGCTGCAATAAATGAAACAGCAGCATTAAACAATATCAATGTGTTTCCTAATCCAACAGCGAATGAAATCAATTTGGTTCTTGATAAGAATACAGCTAGTAAAATTCAAATTTTCAACATTGTTGGTGAATTAGTTTATCAAGCAAGTGCAAGTGGCGAAATAAAAATTGATGTAAGCAATTTCTCATTTGGGGTTTATTTTGTTCAGATTTACAATAAAAATAATAATTTTAAGATTAGTAAATTTATTAAACAATAAGATTACCCAACGGCAGCAAGGCAAAATTATCAACGAGCCACTATATGCCATCTAATCTGCAACATATAGACTGAAAATGTTAATCTTAAATACGTTGCATTTGACTTTGAAAATCCATAGACAAAAAAGAAGCACAAACTGGTAACATGGGTTACCAAGCATTTAAAATAACAACACCCTAAATTTCTTATTAACTTCCTCTTTTCAAACACTTCCCATGATATCCTCCTTTCGAGCATATATCCTGGTTTTGTTGAGCATACATACTCATGTTGGTTATCCCCACTAAACTTTTCTCCAAAAATAAAAGTATGAAAACACGTAAAATAAAATAGTTTTATATACTTTTGCAATACTCTATATATGGCACAAACACCTTCAGATAATCGACAAAGAATGGAAAATACGCTATGTGTTTCCGAAGCAGCTACCATGTTACATCTTTCGGCGGCTACGATTCGCAATTGGGTGAAAAGCGGATTTTTGCCCCATCGTTTAATTGCAGGAAAACAAGTGTTTTATGTATCGGAAATATACGATTTGCAAACAAAACTACAAAACGGCAATGCGGAAAAATTACAAAATCGTGCCAATAAAACGCATTCCGACAAATCGTTTTTTCCGAAAGAATATTTACAAAATAAATCGTATTTACAAGATTTTACGTCAATCATTACGTTTATACAAACAAACGGTATTCCTACTTCGATGGCAATGTTTTTGCTGAGTTTGAATTATTTACATCAAGAAAAAATGATTCAATCGTTTACCTATCAAGATGTTATCAATCAAACCCTTATCTTTACAAACAAACAGCTTGAAATAGAGATAAACGATTGGTTTTCTTCTTTTTCCAAATTTTCTAAGGAAAAAGATTTTTCATATTTATTGCACTGTTCCATTCCTGCACAAAAAGATGTTCTGGGGTTTTTGTATCAGTCGTTGATGAAGGAAGGAACTAAATCTCAACAAGGAGCGTATTATACGCCCGAAGAAATTGTGAACGGTATTGTATCTACCTATATTAAAGCCGATTCCAAGGTTTTAGACCCTTGTTGCGGTACGGGACAATTTTTATTGGCATTTGCTCGAAAAATCAGCAACCCAAGGTTGATTTACGGTATGGATATGGATGAAATTGCGGTACGGATAGCCCGTATCAATCTGTTTATTGCATATAAAACACATGTTTTTGTGCCAAATATCATGTGTAAAAACACACTTTTGGATTCATTTCAAGTACATGATTTCGATGTGGTTGCCAGCAATCCGCCTTGGGGATGTCATTTTTCGGAATCGGAAAAAGAAACGATAAAAAAAATCTATCCTGAAATTACTTCCATGGAATCGTTTGCTTTGTTTTTGAAAAAAAGCATGGATTTAACACATAAAGGAGGAGTTGTTTCGTTTATTTTACCGGAATCCATCTTAAAAGTAAAGATGCACAAAGATATACGAACATTAATTTTAAATGAAACGAAAATTTTAAAAATCAAAGTTTTAGGTCGAATTTTTACGAATGTTTTTTCGCCGATCATTCGGTTGGATATTAAAAAAGATAAAACAACTAATCAACTTACTGAAATAGAAATTGATAATCGTTCTTATACCGTTGACACTTCTATTTGGAAAAATAATAAAGATCAGATTTTTACGATTCTATCGGATGAATGTGATAAAAAACTGTTGAATAAAATCTATGCCATTTCACACACAACGTTATATAAACAAGCCGATTGGGCATTGGGGATTGTAACCGGAAATAATCGAGCCTATCTCGCCGATACACCAAAAAGCGGCTATAAACCCATTTACAGAGGAAGTGATATTCTCCCTTTACATTTAAAACCTTCTTCTCATTATTTGCTTTTTGTGCCTGAAAAACTGCAACAAACGGCTCCAATGGAAAAATATGAAGCGAACGAAAAATTAATATATCGCTTTATTTCCAAAAAAATAATTGTCGCTTATGATGACAAACAACGTTTAACGTTAAACAGTGCCAATTGCGTACTCCCTAAAATTTCTAATTATTCCTTGAAAATCATTGCTTTGCTTTTTAATTCATCGCTTTATCAATATATTTTTCAAAAAAAGTTTTCAAGCATAAAAGTCTTACGCTCCCATCTCGAACAACTCCCTCTCCCCCTTTTAAATGCTGAAAGTTATCAACAGCTTGAAATTCTATATAACGGAATTTCAGAAGGAAAGAAAACAGAAAAAGAAATTGATTCGTATATCATGTCGTTATTCGGACTGACGAATGAGGAACAACAATACATCAGGGATTCGATAAAATAACATTCCCTTATTTTGCTTTTTTTGCTATTTTAATATTTTCCATAAACTTCAAATAACCAATTCTTTTTATTGCCGAATCGGCAAAAATACGATTAAATTCATTTTCGGATAACTGTTCCCAGTCTTCGTTTGAATAATTTAAAATTTGATCTTTGATTTGAAATTCGGGAATAATTGCATTGTTAGCTTTCAGATTGTAAGGACACACACGTTGACAAATATCGCAGCCGTAAATATAATTGCAAGTAAAGGGAGTAAACGTTTTATCCCATGCAATTTGTTTTCGTTCAATGCTTTGATACGATAAACAGCGATTGGCATTTAATATGTAGGAATCATTGAAAGCGTTTGTAGGACATGCTTTTACACATTTATCACAAGAGCCGCAATCTTGTTTTGAAAAAGGTTCATCGCTTTGCAATTCAAGGGAAGTAAAAATTTCTCCAATAAAAAACAGAGAACCTTTGGGTGTAGTAAGCAAAGTATTTTTACCTATCCATCCCAAACCGGCTTGTACGGCAAAGGCTTTTTCGAATAAAGGAGCCGAATCTACAAAACAACGTGTTTTGGTATTCGGGAAAAGTGAAATTAGGTACTCCGACAATAAATTCAATTTTTCTTTGATAACTACATGATAATCTTTCCCCAACGCATATTGTGCAAAGGAATAGTCTGATTTTTTTCGACTAAAGTAAGTTTAATTTTGATAATTCAATAAGACAACGATTACACTTTTAGTTCCTTCATGTAATAGAGCAGGATTCATGCGTTTATTACGGTGTTGAGTAATAAACTCCATTTGTGCATGATAGCGATTTTCAATCCATGAATCTAAAGCAAGGCTCTCTTTTTCAAATAGTTTACATGAAGTTATTCCACAAGCATCAAAACCAAGCAAAATTGCTTTTTCTTTAATGCGTTGTTCGGAAGAAAGGCTGTTCATGATTAGTTAAATTCAAGGAGGGTATATTTTTGAGGAATTTTAAAATACGTAGGTCCCGGAACATTAATTTTGGGTTCTTTCATGGTTAATGTTATCTTCATTTTTTGATTTTTAACAATTATTTTCATGGTTTGCGGAATACGAATGACCGATGTTAGGTTATAAAAATCGCTATAAGAAACATTTATCGTATCGTGTGTTGAGTTTTCTATCATATCATTCTCGATGATTCTGTCGTTGTCGTTTAATACGATTCGCTGGTCTAATTTCAAAGAAGATTGTTTACATTTTCGATTGTTATCGGTTAAAACGGTTTGCGTTTCGGTTGGTGTAACGGTAAAATTATTTTCAAAAGTAGGAAAATCGGCATTCATCAATAACGATTGTAGCATATAAAAATCTGCCGGGAAACCCAGAAGACGTTCTACAATTGAATAATCGCCTACATAATACTTGGAATTCAAGTGGTTGATGTATTTAACGCTATCCGGGGTCAAAACGATTCGACCCAATTCTATTGCCATTTTACTGGCATTGATATACATAATACTATCTTTTCGGATTACCATAAAAAGCAATAATTCACCCATTTGTTCCTGTTTTTCAGTATTGAATATACTTACACTGATACGGGAAGAAAACCAATTATAATCTACTTCAACAATATGATAGGTCGGCTTTTCGGGTTCTTTAGGAAGTGAAGCTTCTTGCAATGATTCGCTTAATGGCGTAAAGGATTTACACGAAACAAAAATTAGAAGAAAGAAAAAAGATATAAAGAGTAGTATTCTGAAAAAGAATGTTTTGTTCATAGTTTAATAAGATGTTATGCGTTCAACTTTTTTGATTCCTTCGATGGTTTTTAATTTTTCGATTAATCTTTGGAGATGATCGACATTTTGAATATACAACATAATTGTTCCTTCAAATAAACCTTCGCTTGATTCAAAATTCATGGAACGACAATTAATTTGAAAATCTTGATAAATAACTCCGGTAACATTATTTACAAGTCCTTTATAGTCAAATCCTTTAATTTTAATGCCGGCAAGAAAATCTACATGTTTCTGTTCATTTCTCCATTTAGCTTTTACAATTTTATCACCTTTACTTGCCATCAATTGAATAGCCACACTGCAATTGGTACGGTGAACTTCAATTTCATTGTCCGAAATCATTACTCCAATAACCGAATCACCGGCAATGGGATTGCAACAAGTAGCGATGGTTTGTTTGATATTGCTTACGTTTTCACTTAATAATTTTGGATTATTCGACATTTTTCGTCGGATAAAGGTATCAATAGACAAAATATATTTTAATTTCAGTAAAAACGACCAAAGCGGTCGTAATCCATTTTTCACTCTGAAAATAAACGCATATGGAGAAAAACATTGACGTACTTTTGTCAGGGAAACCGTACCGTTGTAAATACCGAGATAAAGTTCGTTTTTATCTTTACAATTATTGAAGACCATCAATTTATTGCGTGATACTTTATCAAATTCAACATTGATTTCCTTCATATAGATTTTCAACATTTCTCTGCCTTTACCTACTTTGTCTTCTTTTTGTTTTGACAAAGCATCGGTAATACATTCAATAGCTTTGGAAGTAGCAGCTAAACCGAGCCATTCTTCATGAACTTTTTGTTTGCTTGAAGTAATGATTTCAACCTGATCTCCTGTTTTCAACACTTGAGAAGGAGGCACTAATTTATTATTTACTTTAGCACCAATGCAATGATTGCCCAAATCGGCATTGATTTCGTATGCAAAATCAATTACTTTTGAATTTTCGGGTAAAGTACGAACATCTCCTTTAGGAGTAAAAATGAAGATTTCTTTGGCATATAAATTCATTTTCATCCCCGAAATTAAATCGGAAGAAGAAATATCTTGTTGACTTTGTAATAGTTGCTTTACTTTTGCCAACCAATTTTCTACACCTTGTTCATAGCTTGCTTTGCCATCTTCTTTATAAACCCAGTGAGCTGCCAATCCGTTTTCGGCAATAGCATCCATCTGACGGGAACGTATTTGTACTTCAACCCATTTACCGGTATGACTCATCACGGTGGTGTGCAAAGCTTGATATCCGTTTGCTTTGGGTATGGAAATCCAATCTCTAAGTCGCTCCATATTAGGGCGATAAATTTCCGTAACGATCGAATAGACGGTCCAACAAATAGATTTAGAATATTCTGCTTCCCCTTCTACGATGATTCGGATAGCAAAAAGATCGTACACCTCCTCAAAAGGGATTTGCTTTTTATTCATTTTTTGCCATATCGAATACACCGATTTCACCCTTGTTAAAATTTCAACTTGAATATTTTTTTCTTTTAACTTTTGTTCAATCGGTTCAATAAAATCTTTTATAAACAGTTCACGTTCCGCTTTTGAAGCTTGAATGTTTTCGATAATATAGTTGTAACTTCCCGGGTCTTGGTATTTCATGGACAAATCTTCCATTTCGCTTTTAATGGAATATAAACCAAGACGATGAGCCAAAGGAGCATAGAGAAACATAGTTTCGGAAGCAATTTTTTGTTGCTTTTCGACCGGCATGGCATCCAAGGTTCGCATATTGTGTAAACGGTCGGCAATTTTTATTAAAATGGCTCTTGCATCGGTACTTAAAGTTAGTAATACTTTTTTAAAGTTCTCTATTTGAATGGATATTTGAGTATCGGAAACTTCATCTATTTTGGTTAAACCGTCAATAATACGAGCCACTTCTTCGCCAAACAAACCTTCAATGTCTTGTAACGTATAGTCGGTATCTTCAACTACATCATGCAGCAAAGCACAGACGACGGAAGTAGAGCCTAAGTTCATGTTTTTCAAAACAATTAACGAAACTTCGAGGGGATGAATAATGTAAGGTTCTCCACTTCGACGACGCATATCCTTATGTGCATTCATGGCAAGCGAAAAGGCTTTTCTCACTTTTTTCCTCTGTTCAATCGTCGAACGGCTTCTTAAGTAATTTTGAATTTCTTTATAATACGATAAAATATGTTTTAATTCGTCTTTATCCCGTGGGTCGGTTATCATAATCAATAATTCAATTTCTTGTTTATATATTTAACATTCAATTTTTTAAAAAAAAATCTGTTAGTTGAATACGCATTTACAAAAATACTAATAATTCTTTACTTAATAGAATAAAATATTTATAATTTGTTTGCCATAAAAAAAAACCGTCCTTATCAGACGGTTTTGTGCGGATGAAGGGACTCGAACCCCCACGCCTCTCGGCACCAGATCCTAAGTCTGGCGCGGCTACCAATTACGCCACATCCGCAAAGAGGTGCAAAAGTACTACTTTTTTTAATACAAAAACTAAAAATTCAAGACTTTATATCAAGTAAAAATTCGGGAATTGCGGTTCTTTATTATTTTTTATATTGTTATAAACTTGTATCAATATATTTCTTTCCCTATCATTAAATTCTACATTTCTACGTTTATAGGCTTTTTCGGCTATGGTTAAAATTTTCTCTAAACGAGCATCTTGAAATCCTCCGGGACCTCCCCAAAGAAAGGAAGCAACAAAATTGGGCATGTATCCTGCACCGAAAAGATTGGATGCCACACCAATAACAGAACCCGTATTAAACATGGTATTAATGCCGCATTTCACATGATCTCCCATTATCAATCCGCAAAATTGTAAGCCTGTTTTTTGAAATTTCTGTCCGGCATAATTCCATAATTTCACTTCTCCATAATCATTTTTGAGATTAGACGTATTACTATCGGCACCAATGTTACACCATTCTCCTATAACCGAATTTCCCATAAATCCATCATGGGCTTTGTTGCTGTATCCAAAAAACACCACATTATTTACTTCTCCTCCTACTTTGCAATGAGGACCGATGGTTGTAGCTCCATATACTTTAGCACCGAGTTTCAACTGTGATTCTTCACACAAGGCAAAACTCCCGCGAACTAAACAGCCTTCCATGATTTCAGCATTTTTGCCTATGTAAATCTTACTGTTTTTTACATTGAAAACCGAAGCTTCTATAACGGCTCCTTCTTCAATAAAGATGTCTTTTTCATCACCAATTAAACAATTTGTTTGACCTAAAGATTGGGACGTTCTTCCTTTGGTCAGCAGGTCGAAGTCGGCACGTAATTCAGTTTCATTGTAATAAAAAATTTGCCATATATACATTATAATCAAACATTCTCCACTGAATTCAATTTTTTCTCCGCAATAACTCAGTAGGTTTTCGGGAATTGACGTTAAGGCATGAGCCAAAACGACTCCATTTTTCACCAACGTTTGTCCGCACTTCAACGATACTATTGCTTCAATCAGCGTTGCCGTTGGACAAACGGAAGAAGCAATCAATACATTTTTTTCGGCAATCTTTAACGGGAATTTTTCGGAAAGATAGTTTTCGGTAAATGTAGAAGTCTGAACATGTAAGTATTTTTCCCATTTTTCACGAACGCTTAGTATTCCTATTCGTATTTCTGCCTGGGGTCGTGTATACGTAAAAGGCAGAAGACTTTCTCGATAAATATCATCAAATAAAATTACATTCATATTTATTTCGATTAATTTTCTTCGTTTAACAATTTCCATAAAAGATCTTTAATCTCGGTAATGCCCATTTGAATGTGAGAAGAAAGATACACTACCGGTAACTCATTAGGAACTTTCTTTTTTATCTTAGAGAGTTCGGTAGATGAAACAAGGTCGCACTTTGAAATGGCAAGCATTCGTTTTTTATCCAATAATTCGGGATTATATTCTTTTAATTCATTCATTAAAATTTTATATTCTTTCTTAATATTTTCACAATCAACAGGAATGAGGAAAAGCAAAACCGAATTTCGTTCAATATGTCTTAAAAATCTCAATCCCAAACCTTTTCCTTCCGAGGCACCTTCGATAATTCCGGGAATATCGGCAACCACAAACGAAAAATTATCGCGGTATTTAACCATCCCCAAATTTGGTTTTAAGGTTGTAAAAGGATAATTGGCAATTTTAGGTTTTGCATTTGAAACAACCGAAATAAAGGTTGATTTACCTGCATTGGGAAACCCAACTAATCCAACATCCGCCAAGACTTTTAATTCCAATACTTTCCATGCTTCAATACCTTCTTCTCCGGGTTGAGCAAAGCGGGGTGTTTGAAACGTAGCCGATTTAAAATGCACATTACCTTGTCCACCTCTACCCCCTTTCATTAAAATAATTTCTTGCCCGTCTTCCAATATTTCGTTTTCAATTTCGAGGGTATCGGCATTTTTAACAATGGTTCCAAGAGGAACTTCTACGATGCTATCTTTGCCGTTTTTTCCAAAACATTGATTTTTACTTCCATATACTCCGTCTTCGGCGATAACATGTTTGGTATATTTTAAATGCAATAATGTCCATAATTGAGCATTACCACGAAGAATAACATGTCCGCCTCTACCACCATCACCTCCGTCGGGACCGGCTTTGGGTGTTTGTGCTGTTCGAGCCAAATGTGCCGAACCGCCGCCCCCTTTTCCCGAACGAAAAAAAATCTTTACATAATCAATAAAATTTTCATTCTCCATAAAGCTCAATTTAGTTCTTGGATAACGCAATTAAAATTAAAAAATTGTTGATTATTCCTTTCATCTATATGTAGGTTTAACTTATTGAAAAGTTATTGTAGGTTTGTGTGTAATAATTTGGCAAAAATTAGGAAAATTTTAATACTTTTGCAACTGTTTTTTAATGTGTTCGAAATATGAAACAAAACATAAAAGATAGAAATCGTTTAATTCGTATTTTTTTTCAAAATGAGATTTCGGTTTTGATAGTGAGATTGTTGATTTTATATGTTTTATTAAGCATTACTCAAATCATCTTTTACTTTTATAATCAAAGTATTATAGGAAATCTTTCATTACACGATGCCCTCAGCCTTATCAAAGGAGCTCTTATTTTCGACAATATTTCCATTCTTTATATTAATTCGCTTTTTATTGTTTTATCGGCACTACCTTTTCGTTTTCGTACGAATGTTGTTTATCAGAAATTTTTGTTTTGGCTTTACACCATCACTAATTCATTAGCCATCATTGTACTTAATTTGGGAGATGTTATTTATTTTCATTACACACAAAAACGTTTTACATCCGAAGAACTACACTATACGAAAAATGATAATGCATTACCGCTAATAAGAGAATTTTTCAGTTCTAATTATTGGTCTTTATTTGTAGGCATCTTTATGATTGTAACGATGATTTATGTGTATAAGAAAATAAAAATCATACCTATTTCCATTACAAAATCAGTAAGGTATTATTCATCGCAAAGTATTGTATTTATATTAATTATTTTTTTATCATTGGCTGGTATTAGAGGTGGGTTTAACCCAAAACTACATCCCTATAATCTTTGTAATGCTTCCAATTACACCAAAAATCCGCAAGAAGCCAATCTGATTTTAAGCAATCCGTTTTGTCTTTTTCGTACCTGGCAAATCAAAGCAGTCGAAAATCCACATTATTTCGATAAAAAAGAATTGACTAAAATCTATACACCTTACCATTATCCTACTCAAACATTCAAATATAATCTCGGCAAACGAAATATTGTTATTTTCATTTTGGAAAGTTTCAGTAAGGAACATTCAAAATATTACTGTCCGGAATTATACC
>CAYZQG010000003.1:0-7960 GCA_964480685.1 uncultured Lentimicrobiaceae bacterium | reverse complement strand
ATACTCCATTTTTAGATTCATTGATGAAAGAAGGATACACCTTTACCAATGCTTTTTCTAACGGCATGCGTTCCATTGAAGCTCTTCCTTCGATTTTAACTTCCATTCCATCGTATGAAAAACCTTTTGTAATGTTGCCCCAAGCTTTAGGACCTATGGAAGGGCTTCCGAAAATTTTAAATCATGAAGGTTATGTAACTTCGTTTTTCTGCGGAACTGAAAAAAATTCTATGTTTTTTGGGGCTTTTACAGTCATGGCAGGAATACAAACATTTTATGCTCTTGAAGATTACGAAAAGGAATGTGTTGTCAACAAAAACACCGTTGAACCGTTTTGGGGTGTATATGATATGCCCTTTTATCAATTTATGGCAAAGAAAATGAATCAAATGCCTCAACCTTTTTGTGTAAGTGTTTTCAACCTTAGCTCGCATCATCCCTACACCTTACCTTCGGATTATGCGGATAAAATGCCTAAAGGTTATACCTTAGTGCAACCTTGTGTTGCCTATACCGATTTAGCGATACGTACGTTTTTTGAAAGCGTTGAAAAAGAACCTTGGTTTAAAAATACAATCTTTGTTTTTGTTGCCGATCACGTTTCACCCGAAATCTATGCGCCACAAACATGGATACCCAAAGGTCATACTGCCATTTTTGATTTTATATACACTCCCGACAAAGTTTTACACGGTACAAATGCTCAAGTAACACAACAATTAGATATTATGCCTACTTTATTGGGATTAATCGGATACCGAAAACCCTATTTTGCATTTGGTAGAGATGTTTTTAATGAACCGGAACGCTTTCCTATGGCTACAACGTTTATCAATGAAGTGTATCAATGTCTTACAGATTCCATATCTATCTATTTCAACGATAAAAAAATTATTTCGGCTTATAATGCTACTGATGTTTTTCAAAAAAATAACTTGGTTAAACAACATTCAAAAAATCAACAAAAAGCCATATTTCAACTTAAAGCATTATTACAATCATATTATTTTCATGTACATGAGAAAAAATATATTGTTCCTAAACATTAAATTATCTTCTTTAGAGATTTAACCAAAATTTCGTCTAATTGTTGGGCAACTTCTTCCGGAGAACCTAATCCATTAACTCTCACCAATTTGTTTTTACTTTTAAAATATTTAATAACCGGATTAATTTTAGTTTCAAATTCTTCCATTCGACCAATAATAAGGTCGGTAGTTAAATCGTATGGGCGTGAATCGTGGGTTTGAGCCCTTTTCGATAAGCGTTTAAAACAATTTAACATAGGCACATCCAAATAAACTACCAATGAAATGGTATTATTCATTCTTCGAACCATTCCTTCTAAAATATAGGTTTGTATCAAAGTACGCGGAAAACCTTTGAAAATATAGCCTCTGTTTTCGTTATATTTAGCCATTTCCTCTTCCACCAATTTAATAATAAGTTCGTCAGGCACACTGATTCCGTTAGCATACAACGATTTGACCTGTTTGCCGATTTCACTGTTATTATTGATTTCGGAGAGCAACAATTCACCGGTAGAAAGATAATGGAAGTTATGTTTTTTAGCAAAAATTTCACCTTGAGTTCCTTTTCCCGAACCGGGTCGACCTATCAACACTACATTGTAAGAAGAACGTTTTACTACACTATCAATTACATTTTCAACGCGTTCAAAAACAGTCTCTTCAGTTCCAACACCTTCAATGCTTGTAAACATATTTCTGCTTTTATAAAACTGAATTACCGGCATTGTTTTGCTTTCATATTCACGAAAGCGTTCTTGAATAACCACTTCGTTATCATCGCTTCGTCCTTCGATATGTGCTCGATTTAAAAGACGTTTAGTAAGCTCATCTTTAGGAACATCCAATGCAATGAGCATTGTTAGCGAGGTGTTTAATTTCAATAGAAGACCTTCTAAAATATAGGCTTGTACCAAAGTACGTGGAAAACCGTCGAAAAGAAAGCCGTTGGCATCTTTATTTTCGCTTAATTTTGATTCTAAAATTTCAACCACCAATTCATCGGGAACTAATTGTCCTTTATTAATAATTGCTTTGGCTTCCAATCCGAGCGGAGTTTGTTTGGTGATTTGATCACGCAAAATATCTCCGGTAGAAATATATTCCAATTTATATTTTTTCAACAACATTTTCGATTGCGTTCCTTTTCCCGAACCCGGAGGACCAAAAAGTATAATATTTAACATTTGATAAAATGTTTAGTGATTAATAACAAATTTACTTACTTGCACTTGGTTTGTGCTTTTGCAATATGCTTTTAAGATGTAAAATCCTGATTTGTACATGGACGCATCAATGTTTTCCGTAAAAGAACCGCTATATATTTTTTGTCCGTTGATAGTGTATATTTCAATGTGAATATCCGGTTGTATCAGCGAATTTGATACCGATAATTGGATTTTATCATTTACAGGATTAGGATAAACCATTACATTTAATGCATAATCGGTTTGTAAATCCGTAATAGAAACGGGTATCCAGGCATTGCCTACAAAGGGACGGATCATGGGAGAACCTGCCAAGAAACTTTTTTCCCAGTAATTTCCTGTTTTATAATAAACATGCTCACAATTATTATGGTTTTGGTCAAACCCTACATTCAAATAATTCTTAGTAGTTATTTGATAACCAACATAAATTTTTCCTGAAACAGCTAGCGGTTTTTGTAAATAATACCGTTGAAAACCGTATAACTCGTTGCTATATTCTTGAGTAACGGTTTCACTATAAAGAATTTTTCCGGGATAATTACTACTATCTTTCCAAACGGTTAAGGTAAATTCAAAATCATTGGCATCGTTAAGCACTTGATTGATATACATAGAAACAGCTCTTAATGTATCGGCTTTATATAAAGAGAATCCCATTGCCATAGAAGTGCGATAGGAATAAACATTTATAACCGTATAACCCGATTCGGGGGTGCCGTCATCATAAGCAAAATAGTTATAGAAATTTTGTTCAAAAACAGCAGTATCGTTTTGGGCGTTTTTATCACCGCTTCCGGCTTCACGGAAAACATGTTTTATTTTAAAAGCGGCACTGTCGTTATTATCGGATGGAAAAGTAGATGCAAAGGTCGGTTTAGCATGCGGTTGATAGGTTTGAAACCCTGATGAAAATACCGGAGAAATATTATAAGCACCTCCACTATATGTGTCAACAACTTGATTGTTTTCATCGGTGATGAAATAGGAATAAGAGGTATTTTTAACAACGCCCGATAAATTACACAATTTCAAGTCAAAGCTTTGAATCAGTTCATTGGTTTGATTATTTTTAAATTGCGACCAAGGCATGGATTGGTAATTTGTTAAAACACTTCCCGGATTATTTGAAAGAGCAACATCATCAATGATGGTGTCGACGATGGTTCGAGCCCGATCCAAGCGTATGTAGTCTATATTCCAAAAATCAACATTGCTTGCCCAAGTAGGATTATTGTCGACATATTCGAGAGAGGCATAATTGCGAAATCGAAATTGAAATCCATGATTAAAAAACACCGAATCCGTTATCGGTATCAATAATTGGTGAAAAAGTAATTTATTTGTATCTAAATTAAAAGAATCAACAAAGTTTTCCAACGTCATTCCTTCCGAAGCCCACACTCGAGTCCAAACACTTTGCAACATCATCACCGAATCACACGGCAAATAAAGCGTATCGCCTTCTTCATAATCTTCTGTAGCAATAAGAAACAGAGTAGGATCACAAAGGCTGAAAACAGTATCACCGATTGAAATAAGGGTATCGGCAATATACATCCTATGCGTATAGTAAGCAAGAACAGTATCACCGGTATAATAGCCAAATTCCAACACCAACGAATCTCCCGATTCGGGAGCATTCCCTATTCTATTCCAAGGCTTTCCTATCCCACCTCCGGGTTGATAAAAGAAGCTGAAATAAATGGAATCGGCAGGTGTTAATGCTTTAGGAAAAGGCGAAAATATCGAATCCAAACGTATGGGTCGTGAAGTTAAGGTATCGGCGGTAAAAGCAGTTTGTCCGGCATGTTCATATATTTTCCCGTATTGATCAACGGCATCTAACGTTACTATACCGATAGAAGGTGGGTTTAATCCGAATGATTGATTCACAAAAGCATAATCATCAATCCATAAAGCTGTATCGGGATACATTGTGTTTTTGGAAAAATCATCGGAAAAAGGAATTAAAATGGAATTATAATGTATGATTTTATCAATTGATTTTTGATGTAATAAAGTTGGATTATATAACGTCTTTAAGATAATAGGATTAAAACGTAAACCGGTTAATATTTCTTGGGCATGTATGCCATTAATCATACATAGAACAAGAACTATATAAAGTAAAACTCTCTTCATATCATAAAATTTACACTTTAAAACGTTTTAATTAAAAAACTATTGTGTATGAAAGTAGCTTTGAAAGAATGATATTCCTAAATATATATTTTTATGGACGATACCTTATTCCAATTGAAAGCCCAAATAATTCATAATCCATAATATTATGTTGAAACCCTTTAAATACAACTGCCGATTTATACCCTAAAAAAGCGGTACATGAATCGGTAAGATCATATTCGGCACCTACCAACGGACAGATTCTTACTCCGATTATGTCAAAAAATCGGTATCCCCTGCAGGACGAAATCCAAAAAAATTTTCCATTTGTGCATCTGTTTGATACACAAATAACAGATAAAAATATTTTTATCTGTTATTCTATATTTAGTTATTATTTTAAAAAGCTAGTATTCCTATTCCTACCTTCATTCCTACCCAATAGGCACCTAAAATTCTAGTTTTAGCATATTCGAGCGGTTCATTCCCTGAATCACTAACAAAATCCAAATAATCGGATAAAAATGTTTCTTTATATCCACCGAATGTAGTTCCTACCGATAAGCCCGAAGATATTTTCAAATAATTAAAAAAAAGAAAATCATAACCATATTCCACTTTAACGCCAAAAACATGGCTATTAGAAGGGATAGAACTAAATCGAGAATCGGAAGCATATCCAAGATCGATAATTTGTTGGCTTAATAAATCTTTAAATTGATAATTAAAGAATAAACCCTCAAAAGATAATTTAAAATAATGACCTAAAGGAGCTATATTATCACCCAGATATTGTTTATAATATAAAGTAAATCCATGTGATTTAACTTGATATAAAAAATTATAATTTAACGTAGAAAAAACATCATCACTTAAATAAATTTCAGCATTATAATAAGAAGAAAAATAATTATATCCTACACCAAGCGAACCTTTTTTCCAAACAATGGCTTCAATAGTAGGATTTAAAAAACAATTAAAAGCAAAATAATCGCCATTATCAACAATAGAGTGCCCGTAAAAATTTGGCTGTGTGTATGCCGGAGAAAAAGAAGCATCCATACTTACAATGAAATGTTTTCCCATATATCCGGTATTTTGTGCATATCCTGCAAAAGCAAGTTGCATCCCCAAAAAAAGTAAAGCTATTTTATTTTTCATTATTTTTGGTATTTTTTAATTTTTGCATATCCATTATAAATAAATGAATTGACATACGCATCGCTTACCACACTTTCGGCTTCCATGGATTCATAGTATACTATTTCGCCTGTTTCAAAATTAATTACTTGAATGTGCACAAATACTTTTTTTCTTGGTAAAGCTATTGTTGTAAGGGTTACGGGACCTATTACCGGACAAAGTACGGTACCCAAAGTTGAAAGTAATTTATGCCCATTTATAAAAGCAGCCGTACTTTGGGAAACTGCGATTAAACTCAACGCATTGCATCCGGTTTCTTGAGCTATATTTCTAATATAATTCGATTGATAATAAATCATTTTAATGTCATCGGATGATATGTAATCTTGAATCCAAGCTTGAATTGTAGCGTATTGATTATAGTTAGCGGTGGTAAATTGTTTAATGGCATCGTTAGAATAAAATTCCGTTTCAAGATGGAGTTTATCGATGGATGTTTGAATGGTTTTTGACAATTTTTCAGATTTAATTTCCGCTTTAGCATAATTTTTTAAGAAGGTTTTTGAATTACTCTTTCTAGAAAAAATAAAATAATAGGGTTTAACAATTAATAATTTGTTGATATGGTATGCATTTTTATCTTTAACAATTGCATTTATTTCCTGATCTTCGGAAGCTTTAACTACGGTTTCCCATAAGTTCATAAAATCGGCATCCGTTCTGAGGTCAACCAACATATAGTTAACGGTTTGAAATTTATCGGAAGGTTTTACCTTTCCTCCTTTTGATTGTTTTTTAATCCGTTCATATTTATTGGTTGCTGTAATGGTATCCACGGTTTCGCGTTCGACGGGAATTGAATCGGGTAATACGCCCATAGCATAATCTGAAAAGTCAATATAACCCATTTTATTTTCAATACTAATTTCTTTAATAAGGTCTTTGGTAATGTTTAACAGGTAAATATTTTCCTTATCACTTTTATAAGCTTTCCAGGCACTTCGCAAGGCTAAAACAGCCATTTCTTTTTTATTTAATTTGGAGAAAAAGTAATTGATTTGTTGTATCTCTCCTTCGATTTTTTTATAATTCTCGATGATATTGCTAAATTGCCCTTGACTTTTATATTGGTATACACCGTATAGTGTAGCGGCTTTTGCCATTAATAAAAACGTATTATTCGGAAATTTTTGTTCTAAAATAAACGTATTATAAAAAGCATCATCATATTGATGTTGAATAAGATAAAGATGAATACACTGAAAACGGGCTAAATCGCGGATTTCATTGAATAATTCTTCGGATTGAAAAAACAATTTTCTCCCTTCATCCGAAAGACCGCTTATGAGTTGTTGAATAACGGCTCTTCGTTTTTGTATATTGGGATGGGTGGATAAAGTATCTACATAATCATCTCGTGTTCGGATAGGTGTAACGGTGGAAAGAAAATAATTATCGGGAAAGTGATAAAAATTTGTTTCTACATACGTTCGTTGCAAAGGTATTTCATCGAAGGGTAATTCGGAATATTGCAATACATCAAATACTCCGTTTAGAGCCGTATAACTATAAGGAGAATGTTGATAATAGCGTTCCATCCCTAATTTATCGGCTTCGAGTTCATTTTCACGAGACCGATTATGGTATTTTAAATAAAATTCTTTATATTCACTTTTATCTTTATTAAGCGCATCTTCATAATTATTCATTTGAATTACATGATGTTCAACATAATGTATAATTTCATGTGAAATAATAAATGCTAATTCGCTTTCGTTCGATGCTTGAGCTATCAACCCTACATTTACAAGGACAATGCCGTTTTCAGTTGCTGCTGCATTGACTACCGGAGAGTTAAGAATATAAAACCTAAGTTCGCTTCGCAAGGAGGGATAATCCTTTAAAATATTATCGGCAATAGTATTTATGTAATGATTCATTCTTGTTCCATAAATAATATTTCCTCTTAAAAACATTTCTTTCAAAAATAAATTAAAATCGGCTTCATTTGTTTTCTTGTTAATCAAATCTTGAAAATCGGTAGGAATTTCACCTTCCGATTGTAAAGGAGTAAATGCTTTATTAGTAGATTGTGCCGTAAGAAAATCACTAAAAAAACTAATTATAAAAATTAGAATTACAAATTGTTTTAATGGCTTCATTTTATTCAATGGTAATTTTATCAATATCAACTGTTTTAGAAAATCCTACAATAATTAAATGATCACTATTGGCATAAACCATCGAAATCATTGCCATTTTTTGTGTTTTTCCATCAATGATAACTTTTGATGAAACATCATCTCCTTTAATTTCTACCAAATGTAATATATTATTTTTAAATTTAAAAGGATAAATTAGCTCTGTATCGTTTGGTTTTTGAGGAAGATTTTGATTTTCCACATGATCATTGTATAACAAACATAAAGCTCCATCTTTTTCATAAGCATAATA
>CAYZQG010000002.1:0-29317 GCA_964480685.1 uncultured Lentimicrobiaceae bacterium | reverse complement strand
CCCAAATCGGCATCGCTGTTATAGCCATCAAGATGCGTGTAATTTTCACTGAAAATGGTATAATCCGTTCCGCAACAACAGGAAGCTCCGCAACAAGAAGTCTCGTTTTGATTTTTACTTTGTTCGGCTATTTCAGCATACTTTTCTTTAACAATCTTTTTTAACTCTTCGTTTTTCATTATATCCACTTTTTATAAATAAAATATTATTCCATAGTAAATTCCTACTCCAATAAATAAAACAGCTACAAGGTATCGAAACCATTTTTCAAAAATTTGCATATTTCGATAAAACTTACTTAGATTAGCTATGCTGTATGATAAAATCCATGCTACAATAATAACCGGTAAAGCTGTTGCTATAGCAAATATCACCGGCATAAAAAACCCTCCCGTTGCTGTTACGGACATCGGAATTAACATACCAAAATAGAAAACGGCACTAGTAGGGCAGAACGCCATAGCAAAGAGTACTCCCAAGAATAAAGCGCCCCATCCACCTTTTTTGCTAAGGCTTTTTCCTTCGCCTTTGTATCCGAATCCTTTCAATTTCAATTTATTACCAAAAAGCATAAACAATCCTATTAATACCAAAACTGGCGATAAAAACATTTCTCCGTATTGGGTAATCACTTTTTGAATATGAAATACATGGGCTCCTTGTCGTAAAATAACAATCAGGATTATACCCAGCAAGGTATACGATAAGGTTCTTCCTAACGTATAAAATAGTCCATTCGAAAAAATTCGGTGTTTATTCTCCATGTCTTTACTGATGAAGCCTATAGCTGCAATATTGGTTGCCAACGGACAAGGACTGATTGCTGTCAACAAACCTAAAAGAAAAGCCACAATTACAGGGAATGAATTATTTTCCAATAAAGAATTAATGTATTCCATCACGTTTTACTTTAATAAAGAATCTATTTCATTTTTTAATCCGTTCATAAACATTTCCGGATTTTTGTATGCGTATGAAAAACCGAAATCGGTTAAATCTTTAACCGTTTCTTTATTGTTTTGATGTTTTACCAATAAAAGCGAAGAAAAAGCTATTAAATATTTATCAGCGATAGGTTCGTTTTCTTTTATCGAAAAATCTATATCTTTAAAAACGATTTTACCGTCTTTCAATTCACTATCAAAATAGGTATTTAACATTTCTTTAGTGCGCGTTTCTATGGCAATGCAGGTTTTACATCGTTGTTTACCATGAAAATAAAGTACTTCGATGCCATCTTGTTGTATCTCTTTTTTGAGTTGTGTTTGTGTTGGTTTGTTATTGCTACAGGATAGTAAAAACAAAGCAAGCATTAAAAGGATTCTCGATTTTTTCATTTTTCTTTTTATTTCTGAGTTAATATATTTTTTACTTGATTTACAGACAATAAATGTCCGGAAGAAACAACTTTTTCATCAATGACCAAAGCCGGCAAAGTCAATGTATTATACTTTAAAATTTCAACAATGTCTTCTTCTTTATCAAGTGTAGCATCCAAACTTAATTCGGCGAGTGCGATTTTAGTATTGTCGTACAGCACTTTACATTTGGAACATCCTGTTCCTAAAATTTTAACATTCATATTTTTTCTTTTTTAATATTTTTATTGTAATATTTTCTTTTTAACCATAAGGCTACATTAACCAATAGAATCAATGCCGGAACCTCCACCAAAGGACCGATTACACCGGCAAAAGCTTGTCCGCTATTAATACCGAAAACACCAATAGCGACCGCAATAGCCAATTCAAAATTATTTCCGGCTGCCGTAAACGAAACTGCCGCATTCTTATCATAGTCAGCTCCTAATTTTTTACTGAAGAGAAAGGCTATGATAAACATAATTCCGAAATAAATCAACAAAGGAATTGCAATACGAATTACATCAAACGGAATTTGTACAATCAATTGTCCTTTTAAACTAAACATAACGATAATCGTAAACAATAAAGCAATGAGAGTTATGGGCGAAATAAAAGGAATAAATTTATGCCAATACCATGTTTTACCCTTGAGTGGAATGAACACGAATTGACTCAATATTCCCAAAGCAAATGGAATTCCCAAATAGATAGCTACACTTTTTGCAATTTGACCAATGGTGATGTTTACTTGCATCCCTTGAAAACCGAAAAAGGGAAGTAAAACCGAAACAAAAATATATACATAAAACCCATAAAAAAGTACTTGGAAAATACTGTTTAACGCAACCAATCCGGCAGCATATTCTCGATTTCCTCCGGCTAACTCATTCCAAACTATCACCATAGCAATACAACGGGCGGAACCTATTAAAATTAATCCTATTAAATATTCAGGATAATTGTGTAAAAAAATAATTGCCAAACCAAACATCAATATCGGACCTATGATCCAATTCATAAACAATGAAATGCCGAGTATTTTCTTGTTGGCAAAGACTTCACGCATTTGTGTAAATTTTACTTTTGCCAAAGGTGGATACATCATTAATATTAATCCTATGGCAAGGGGCATGTTGGTAGTACCTGTTGACATGCCGTTGATTGAATCGGCTATCGAAGGGAAATAAAATCCTATACTAATTCCTATTGCCATGGCAAGAAAAATCCATAAGGTAAGAAAACGATCCAATATTTTTAATCTCTTTTTCATTCGATATAGTTCTATAATTTTTTCTTTATTTGTTGTTTGCAAAACTACGAACAGCGGTAAAAATAAATTATTTACAACAATTTTCTTTATTTTTACAGTCTTTAAAAAACTTTTGAAATGCTTTATTGGCTATTTCCCAGTTAATTTGATTAATACAATATTTCACTTTAGGTCCTTCAATTTCACCTTGAATCAAACCCGCTTCTTTTAACTCTTTTAAATGTTGTGAAACAGTAGCTTTGGCAATAGGTAGTTCTTCGTGTATTGCACCGAAGAAACAAGTTTCTTGTTTTGCCAAAAACTCCAAAATAATTAGCCGTGTTGGATGACCCATCGCTTTGGCAAAACGTGCAATCAATTCTTCTTCTGCATGATTATTTTTCTTCTCCATTTAAATGATTTTATATTGTTCGTAATATTACGAACAATAATTATGCCAAGACAACACTTTTTAAAGTCTTTTTTTAGTTGATTTATTTTCTGATTTACTCGCTTTTCAAAAAATAATGGTTCCACTCTTGCCACCGATATTAATTTATTGTTTAGTTTAGTAGTGGAAAATTTAATCTACAAACATAATTATAAAAACAAATATATTGTTATGAAATGAATTCCGACTATTCTAATTTTTATCGTTTTACTAAAGGTTAAAATCCTAAAAAATATTACAGAGATGGACTTAAACAAGCAAATTCGGGAAATTATGAAGAAGCCATTCAAATATTTACAAAATAGAATAAAAATAGTTCAAAAAACAGTAACGGATTTTTTTATGTTTACAAATTACAAAACAATAGTAAATAGATAAATTGTTAAATGGAGAGATACTTTACGTTTTTTGATTACAATTTTTTTTTTAAAATCTGATAGGAAAGAAAGCAAACCTCTATAAAAAGAAAATACCGCTCGGGGAAGAGAGCGGGTATTTTCACAAAAATAGTAAAATGAATTTTGTATAGTAAATTACAACTATTGTGCCAAACTCATTTTATTTAATGAAATTTTTTCCGATTTTATATCCAAATAAAGCGAAGAATAAAATAACTGTATAACACGGAATAGCAATCCAATAAGCTTGTTGAGTGCCCATATTTACCGCTAATTTACCATAAATTAATGGCAATAATGCTCCTCCGGCAATAGCCATAATTAAAAAAGCAGATGCTTTTTTTGCATGAGATCCTAGTCCATCTAATGCAAGAGGCCAAATTGCGGGCCATACTAACGAATTTGCCATGCCTAATAAGGTTATAAAAAATACCGTATGAGGAATTACCATTTGAATGGGCTTAAAACTAGTGATATCTAAAAAAGCAAAGGTAAAATTATTTTCCGACGAAACGCACATGGCTGCTATTACAATTCCAATACCTAAAATAGCACAACCAATTAAGGCGGTGCGTTGTGAAATAATTTTTGGTATCAAAACAATGCCTAAAAAGTAACCAATTACCATTGAGACTAAGGTAAGACTGGTAAAATATTTGGCTGATTCGACAGCTATGCCGAGTGATTTACCGTATTGAATAACCGTATCGGCGGCGATGACTTCTACGCCTACATAAAAAAACAAGGCAATGACTCCCATCCACATATAAGGATATTTCCAAATTGATTTTTGATTTTTTTCATCATTTGATGTTTCTTTATCAATTTCGGGTAAATGGGTAAAATGTATTAAAATACCCAATAAAACAAGGATAATGGTCATGATTAGATATGGCATGACCAATTGTAAAGCTAAAGTATCGAGTATTTGTAGACGTAATTGCGGATCAAATGTGCTATCGAGTTCTTTAACAATATGTTCTGTGCCTGAAAAAAGTAAAGTTGCTAATATCAAAGGAGCAATAATACCTGCAAATTTATTACAAATTCCCATAATACTTATACGTTTGGCAGCACTTTCTATAGGTCCTAAAATTGTTACATACGGGTTTACAGCTGTTTGCATTAATGCAAGTCCGGTTCCCAACACAAATAATCCGAACAAAAACAAAAGATAAGAACGTTGATAAGCCGCCGGAATAAATAAAGCAGCTCCGATTGCCATGACAAACAAACCAGTGGCAATACCGTTTTTAAATCCAATTTTTTCAAGTATTTTCGATGAGGGTAAAGCCATCACAAAATAGGAAATATAAAAGGCAAAAGTAACAAAATAAGCTAGAAAATCATTTAATTGACACGCTATTTTCAGAAATGGAATCAAGGTACCGTTGAGCCAGGTAACAAAGCCAAACACAAAATATAAAATACCGATGATACATAAACTGAATTTGTAATTAGTTGTTGATGATTTCATTTGATAGATATTAAATTTTTAATCATTTATCCACTCTTTCGTATCTGATAGATAATCTTTGACATAATCCAATTGTCGTCGATCGCGTTTAGTAGGTCTTCCCAAACCATGTTCGCGAAATTCAACTTGAGTTCGCAACAATTTAATTCTTTCATATTCTTCTGAGGGAGTTAAGTCAATATAAAAATCGGGGATGTTTTTAGCCGGTAAACGATTTTTTGGAGCATCTAAAACTTTTACGGTTTTTAGTAACTGACCGATACGTATTTGTAATTCATCGTTTTCCTTTATTTCACGGGATGACTTACAATTTACACCGGCAATTTTCACTTTTCCGGCATTGCAGGCTTCGGCTGCCATAGTTCGAGTTTTAAACAAACGAACCATCCATAACCACTTATCAATGCGTGTTTTTTGAATCATAATCAATAAGTAAAGACATATTGAATAATATTGGCTCCCATTTGCAAAGCTTTTGTTCGAAGGTCATCAGAATCGTGGTGAACGGCATAATCTTCCCAACCATCGCCCAAATCACATTCGTAAGTATATAAACAAATCAAACGATTTTGATAAAATAGACCGAAAGCTTGCGGAGGTTTATTATCATGTTCATGAATTTTAGGCAATCCATTTATAAAATTATATTTCTGGTGAAAAATGGCATGAGAGAAAGGAAGTTCGACAAAATCAAGTTCGGGAAATACTTTTTTCATTTGTATGCGAATAAATTTGTCCAACCCGTAATTATCATCAATGTGTAAAAAACCTCCACCAACTAAATAATTACGTAAGTTACTGCATTCTTCATCGGAGAAAATTACATTTCCGTGTCCGGTCATGTGAACAAAAGGATAATTATAAATTTCCTTACTCCCAACTTCAACCGTGGCTGGTGTTTTAGCTAAATTAGTTCCAAGATTTTTATTGCAAAAAGCAATTAAATTAGATAAAGAAGTTGGATTGGCATACCAATCGCCGCCACCTCTATATTTTAGCAAGGCTATTTGTTGAGCCGAAAGTTGCCCAAAAGATATTAAAATGCTGATAATAAACAATATTCTTTTGAAACGCATATTTTTTATTTTGTAGGCAAAAATACATATTTATATCATATTATTTGTTTTTTATTTTTCTTTAAATAAAAAATGTCTGTTGATGATTATTCTTCAACAGACATTAAAACAATCGTAGAATTATTTACTGTTTAATAAATTTCTTACAAATAACTTGATTTGTATTAGAGATAAGTTTTACAAAATATATACCGTCGGCAAAAGATGAAACATTAATTTGTAATTCATTTTCAGGTGTATATTTAGAAATAACTTTACCAACCATATCAATAATTTCAATAGATTGAGTGCTTAAATTTTGTGTTTTAATGGTCAAAATATCGGTAACCGGATTGGGAGATAAGCTCCAATCATTTTGGCTAAAAGTTTCCGGTATAGCGACATCGCCTTGTTGATAAATTGTAATATTTCTTGAAATATTTCCGTTAGCTACGGTAAATGTTACATTTCGAGTTGTACCGCTATTATTTTCGGATAAAGCTGTAAAAATCAATTCGGCAGTATCCGTTCCGTTATTTAAATTAATACTTACCCAATTTTGATCACCGCTAACAGACCAATCTATATTGGATAAAACATTTACAGAAACAGTGCTTCCGTAATTAGCACTTAAGGTATCGGAGGCAGCGCTTACTTTAATAAAATCGGGAAGGCGTTGTTCAACGATAGCCGTATCATTTTTATAATTTAATGCTTTGATTATTAATGAACAGCTTCTATTTGTGCTCCAAGTATTTGCAGATTTAGCACTAAATATAATCGTATCATTTCCTGAACCTGATGTTTTATTCAATCCCAACCACGTACTTTCGTTCGTAATTTCCCAATTAAGATTGGAGTGTATGTATAAGGTATCGGAACTTCCTTTTGTACCTTTCAAAATCGTATATTTAGGTGAAACCGCAATGCTCAACACATAATTTGCTTGATTAACGCTAAGATATTTTGAGCTTAGACTATCTGAATTAATAGAAAGTATACGAGATAGAGTGGTACTTCCATTATTTATACTATTTGTTTTAATTGTAACATAGGTTGTACCGGCAATTCCGGAAGAAGGATTAACAGTTAGCCAAGAAGGAATATTAGAAATATTCCAGCTAACAGTACTTTCAATAGAAATAATTCTTGATTGATTAGCATCGGAAGAAAAGAGCAAAGATGTATCGGAAACGCGAACATAATTATATCCTAATGCTTCATAAGCATTTATATATCCATATCCATCAATAGTGTGTTCGGATAAGCTGTTTAACGGGGTGGCAGTTTCTTGTAAACGGGTAAGAATTTGAGCCGGTGTAAGTGTACTATCTTTTGAGAGTAATAATCCACACAAACCAGCAACAATAGGACAAGCCATGGAAGTACCTTGCATTCCATCGTAATAGGTATTGGAAAAACTACTATAATAATATTTTAATAAATATGATTTACAATAGGTTGTACTTAAAATATTAGGGTAATAAACACTTGAGTTGATATATCCACCCGGGGCAGCTATATCGGCTCTACCGGAACCCCATTGAGAAAAATCAGATAATTTACCATCACCATTAACCGATGCAACCGAAATAACTGTTGAATAACCACCGGGATAAGAAATGGCATTTCCATCGTCGCCTTCGTTTCCGGCTGCAGCAACCAAGACAATACCTGCATTATAGCAGGCTTGCATAATGGTTTGTTCGGTAGTGCTTGATGCTGAAGTTCCGTAAGACATACTAATTACATTTGCCCCATTATTGGCAGCCCATTGTATCCCTTCGTTCCCATATTTAATATATTGAGGAGAGGATTCGGTTCCGGTAGCGACACCCATTAAAGTTACACCTCCTCCTATGGAGGCTATTCCAACGCCGTTATTATTAATTGCTCCAACCAAACCGGCACAATGTGTGCCGTGTGAAGCACTATAAGCATTAGAGGTACTTCCCTGAGGAATGGAAGAACTGGATGGGGATGCACTGCCAATCGTATATTTTGTAGATGAAGTAAATTTACATAAATTGGAGGAACTTATTTGTAAATCGGGATGACCTCCCCAAACAAAATTATCTATAATAGCTACTTTTATAGTTGAACTTCCTTTTTGTACATCCCATGCCGAATCGGCTTTTATCATATTTAAATGCCATTTAAAGTTTCCTCCGTTTACAGTTCCATAATAAGGATCGTTGGGTGTCCACAAGACTTTATTTAATGGAACTTTTTCGGCAAAAACAATAATATCTTCTGCATTTAAAGCTTCTATCAAATTATCTACTTCTTTAATATTGGTAAATTCTGCTCGAATGGTATTAAGTAAATCTTTATTGCCAAACAGATAAAAGGGTCTAGTAAGTGAGGTAACTTTATAGGTTTTAAAAATAGTATATAAAGTAGGGAATGCCGTTAAATCTACAGTTAAATCTTCGTTTACTTTGAATGTTATATCTTTGTTATAATCAATTTTAAAATAAATAACGCCATCTTGATAATTAGGATCTACATTTTGTGCTTTAATAACAGAAAGTGCAATTAAACATATTATTACACTTAAAAAAAACTTTTTCATTATTTTATTATTATGTTTTTTATACTTTTAAATGATTTCTATCCTTTAGATTTCAGAATAGAATAATGTGACAAAAATATTTTATAAATAACTTATTATTACTAAAATAAATTTAGTGTGTGCTTTTTAAGACAATTATTATGCCATCTTTATAGCAAACGATAATTATTGTTTAATGACTTTTTGGTAAATAATAGATTGTTTATCGGTTGTTATAGCAACAATATAAATACCTTTGGATAAACTTTCAATATTTATAATACCATTATTTAATGGAAAATTGGATGTAATCAGACTTCCCATAACATCATAAATTTTAACATTATTCACGACAATACCTTTGGTTTGAATAGTGAAATTTTCGGATACAGGATTAGGATAAATGTTGATTTTTTCCTCAGATGCCAAATTATTTATTCCTAAATCATAGTTTTGAGTAATATATAGTGTTTTCGATATAGTTCCGTTTGAAACTATAAAAGAAGTATTTTTTTCAGCTCCGGTAGTATTATCTTCTAGAACCGTAAAAATAATTGTCAAAGAATCAATACCAGAAGAAATGTCGGCATTTATCCATGTAGCTCCTCCGCTAAGTGTCCAGTTTACATTGGAAAGTAGTTCTACTGAAACGGTGTCTCCATTAGCCGGTCCAATTTGAGTGGAAGTAAGCTGCCATTTAATAAAATCGGGAATTTTTTGTTCAATAATAACCGTATCATGAATAAAGTTAATACTATGTATATACAAGGTACAGAATCTGTTATATCCCCATGAATTTGATGATTTTGTAGAAACAATCAGTGTGTCGTTTCCGTAGCCGGATGTTTTTGTTAAGCCTAACCATGTTGCCTGATTAATAATTTCCCACTGTGTATTGGACGAAATGATGATGGTATCGGATTTGCCTTTTGCACCCGAAAAACGTATATAATGAGGTGTATTTGATAGATATAATTCATAATTTAATTGTATAATGCGTAAATGTTTAGTGATTCCATTCATTTCAATACTTACAACAGCTTCGCGATTTGTCCCACTTGTATTTGCACTATTTACAGTTATATTAATAGTTGTAATTCCTTTTAATCCGTTTGTATCACTGAATGTTAGCCAAGATGGAATGTTGGTAATTGTCCAATCATCCGTACTTTTTATGTTTATTGTATCATAAGAATTAATAGCTCCCGATAAATATAAGGTATCTTTTAAAGTGAGTTCTTTAAATGTTAAAGCAGCATAAGCATTTATATAACCGTTTCCGTTTATAGTTGTACTTGAAGCAGGATCAAGCGGTAAAGCGGTAACATGTAAGCGGTATCTTATTTCAGTAGGAGAAAGAGTACTATCTTGAGATAACATTAACCCGCATAAACCTGCAGCAACCGGACAAGCCATGGAAGTGCCTTGCATTCCATCGTAAAAAGAATTTTGTAAAGAAGTATAACTGTTTTTTAATAAATATGTTTTACAATAAGTCGTACTAAGTATATTAGGATACGTTGTGGCATATTTAATAAATCCTCCCGGAGCCGCAATTTCGGCACGATCACCATATTGAGAAAAATAAGATAATTTTTTATCTCCATCTATACTGGCAACGGAAATCACACTTGGATATTCGGAAGGATAATGAATCGGATTTCCATTATCTCCATCGTTTCCGGCAGCAGCTACCAAAACAATGCCGGCATCAAATAAAGTTTGCATTAAAGTTTCAATCGTTTGACTGTATTGACTTGATCCGAAAGACATACTGATAACGTCGGCACCATGTTCGGCTGCCCATTGTACGCCTTGATACGTATAATATAAACTTCCATTATCAATTGCCGAACGCACACCCATTAAAGTAACTCCTCCTCCAATAGAAGCAATGCCAATATTATTATCGTTTTTAGCTCCAACTAAACCTGAACAATGTGTGCCGTGCGAAGCTTCGTAAGCATTACTATTGGAGGATTGCGTATAAGTACTACTTGGCGGCATTGTTGCCGAGTTTCCAAGTGTATATGTATATCCTGCATAAGAATCATAAGAAATTTTACATAAATTTACCGAATCTATTTGTAAATCTGGATGATTGCCCCAAATAAAATTATCAACAACGGCTACTTTAATATTGGGAGAGCCTTTTTGAACATTCCAAGCCGAATCGGCTTTGATCATATCCAAATGCCATTTCATGTTTCCGCCACTTACATTTCCATATAAAGGGTCGTTGGGTGTCCAACAAAGCCTGTCAACAGGAATTTTTTCGGCATATTCAATTTCCGGGAAACTTTTTAATTCTTTTATAAAAACATCAACATAAGCGATTTTTGAAAATTCTATTTGTAAAATTCGTAATAATTTCGGATTTTCATAAATTGTAAATGGACGATGTATAGCTATAACTCCATATTTTTTAAATACTTTTTCTAAAAACGGAAATTGATCCAAAGGGATTTTTGTTATACTTCCATTTTCTGTTATTTCTTCGGTTTTATTGTTTTGATTCGAAGAAATTTTGTTTAAAGGAAATTCGTTTACAAATTTAACATACAACATTCCGTCTCTAAAATCGGGATGAATGCTTTGAGCCGAAAGCGAAAAGAAAGCGGCAACACTAAATACACATGCAAATATTCTATTTTTCATCGTGATAAAATTAATCATGCAAAAATAGAATAAAAAAACAAATAATCAAGAAAAAAAATGTATTCTTCCGTTATTTAGAAAAATTTATTTACTTTTGCGGTTGTTTATTTAGCTAATCAAAAATGATTAAACAAGAAGAAAAAGATAAAATATTTCTACGTCAAGCTATTGCATTGGCAATTGAAAATGTTGAGTTGGGGAAAGGCGGACCTTTCGGAGCGGTTATCGTAAAAAACAATGAAATTGTTGCTACCGGAAGCAATGTAGTTACTTTAACGCATGATCCAAGTGCCCATGCTGAAATTTCGGCAATACGGAATGCTTGTAAAAAATTGAATACTTTTCATTTGGAAGATTGTGTAATGTATTCGAGTTGTCAACCTTGTCCAATGTGTTTAGGGGCTATTTATTGGGCTCATCTTGATCGTTTGGTATTTGCTGCCGATAAAAAACAAGCAGAGGCCGCGGGTTTTGACGACGATTTTATTTATAAGGAAATGGAATTACCCTACAATAAACGAAAATTAGTTACAATTCAAACACTTCAAGTCGAAGGAGATACTCCTTTTAATGCATGGATAAAAAGTGAAAATAAAATAATTTATTAACAATAATGGAACATAAAGCAGGATTTGTCAGTATTTTAGGAAATCCAAATGTAGGTAAATCAACCTTAATGAATGCCCTTATTGGTGAAAAACTTTCAATTATTACTTCCAAAGCTCAAACTACACGCCATCGAATTATGGGCATAGTTAACGCAGACGATTTTCAAATTGTTTATTCCGATACGCCCGGCTTATTAGAACCTGCCTATAAAATGCAGGAATATATGATGAAATATGTCGAATCGGCTTTGCAAGATTCCGACTTAATTCTTTATGTGGTCGAAGTAAATGAAAAAGGACATAATGCCAAAATAATAGAAAAAATTAAACAGTTAAATATTCCTTTATTGTTGATTATTAATAAAATAGATAAAGCATCACTCGAACAAGTAGCTTTCTGTAAAGAACATTGGGAAACTGTTTTAAGTCCAACTACTAGTTTTTGTGTTTCGGCATTAAAGCAAACAGGATTGGAATTGATAATGGGTAAAATTGTTGATTTACTTCCTGTTAGTCCTCCGTATTTTTCAAAAGACGAACTTACCGACCGACCACTCCGTTTTTTTGTATCGGAAATTATACGTGAAAAAATCCTTTTATTATTCAAAAAAGAAATTCCATACAGTGTTGAAATAGAAATAAATTCTTATAAAGAAGCCAAAGATATAACCCGCATTGAAGCAACTGTTTATGTGGAAAGAGACACCCAAAAAGCTATTTTACTCGGGCATAAGGGTGAATCCATAAAAAATTTAGGTATTGAATCCCGCACTGCTATCGAAGCCTTTATTGGTCAAAAAGTGTATTTATCCTTGAGTATTAAAGTACAAAAAGATTGGCGTAACAACGACTCTCGATTAAAAGGCTTTGGGTATGGGATATAAAAATATTTATAAATGGTAAAATAACAGATAATATTACGTTAAGAATATCAAGCTTAACGCCATAATCCCCATAACGGCAAATAAACCGTAGAGTGAACTATGATGTTCGTCGTAAGCATGAGCGGCAGGAAGGAGTTCATCGAAAGAAATGAAAACCATACTACCGGCTACAAAGGAAAACACACAAGCCAAGATTGTTTTTGAAATAAAAGGAGATAAAAACAGATAGGCAATTATACCGCCTAAAGGCTCTACCAATCCCGATAAAAGAGAAAAATAAAGTGCTTTTTTCTTATTTCCGGTGGCTTAATAAATAGGAACGGAAACGGCATTTTCTTCGTTAATGTTTGAATAGCAATGGATAAGGCGATTACAATCCCCAAAGAAGGATTTTTTAAAATGGACATAAAAATAGCAATTCCTTCTGAGAAATTATGAATGGTTGCGGCAATAGCGGTAACCTTACCCATTTTCATTAATTTTTGATTTTTTATGGGAGCTTCAAGCATGTTTTCGACTGTAGGCATTTCATGCGGATTTTCATGCGAGAGGACTAATTTATCCATTAATCCTACCAATAACATGCCAAGAAAAAAACAGCCAATGGTACCTATTAAGCCTTGTTTTCCTCTCTATTGAGCAGCTAATAAGGCTTTAGATTCTCTTAAAAGTTCAACGAACGAAACATATATCATTACTCCCGCAGATAAGCCCAATAAAAAGGATAAAAAACGTTTGTTGGCTCGTCGAGCAATAAAAGAAATCAATCCTTCATGACCGGTTGATAAACCGGCAAATTAAGTCAGGGGAATCGCATATATTGCATTTTACTGAATTTTATAAAAAAATACATTTTTAACTTGTGCAATCTTCAGGAAGGTGCATAGCTTTATAATCGTAACTTTTCTTTTAAAATTTTATAACCAGTAATGCTGATTTTAATTCTTTCTTTATTAAAAAGAATAAGTGTATGTTGTTGCTCATTTCTTTCAATACGACGAATAGAGCTCAATGCCACAATATAAGAACGATGAATACGTAGGAATAAGTTTTTGGGTAAATTTTCTTCAAAATATTTCATGGTTTGTTCTTTGAGCCAACGCCCTTCGGAAGTTATAATAGCTACATAATCACCTTCGGCTTGAAGATAGATGATTTCGTTTAAAGGAATTATTTTAATTTTTTGTCCGTTGCGAACGGTAATTCGTTCCAATATTTCTTTAGGTTCACTTTCTTCTTGAACCATACTATCGTTTTGAATTACAGGTTCTTTTTCTTCTATATTTAATTTATAATACAGTAAAAAAAGCAAATATATCAAAAACGAAATAAAAATGCGTACCATCATGCTTTGTACATATATTGCAAAACACGGATTAAATAATAAATAAAGCACGATACTTTCAATGCCTAAAATACTTCCAATAATTAATATTCCCAATGCAATTTGAAGAAAGATTTGAATAAGCGGATTTTGATTTTCGATTATACCGTAACGTAATACGTTCCACATAAGTAATCCTTCCAACGCATATAAAAGACCATATAAAAAGGCATTGAATAAAATGCACATTACAGAAAAAGAAAAAGCAAAACCTATACTAAAAGCATAGGTCAAAGCTATGCCCAAAGAAATAATAACATATTTCCAAAAAGCAAACTTTGACCTAATAAATGGATTCATATTTTTTCAATTATTTAATTTCACAACCGGCAAAAGAGCAATTCAAGTAGATAACCAATTCTCGACTCATGTCAATGGGTTTACGGCTTGACATACGTTTATCGGAGATGCCTCCAAACGACATTTGTCTTTCTACTCGAATATTCCATTCTTCGGGAACAAAAATATTAATACCGGAAAAACGACCATTTATTCGTAATTCGGTTGTCCCTTCTTTTAAGGATGTACGGCGTAAATCCAAGGTAACTTCACCGAAAGATACATCAATTTTTCCTCCTTTAAATTCGGTATCAAGAACTACTTCTTCAATGGTACTGAAAGAAGTTGATATATTCACTTCGCCATCTACATTTTGATTGACAAATTTTCCCCAATCGTTGTGAGGTTGATGACGACGGCAATTCCATTTGTGTCGAATACGAGCGGGAACAAAAATGATAAAAACACCTAAAATGATAAAAAACGTTGCCCAGTAATATTGGTCGAAATTTTTGAAGATGAAAAAATCAGGATAGATAAGTCCGATTTTCGGCACTAAGAAATAAGCACTGAAAAAGAACGTAACAAATCCGGCAAAAAGATGTCTTCTCATCATTAATATAAGACCAACAACGACGCCGAGCATTGCCCAAGAAATGATTACAGGTTTCCAAGCAAGCATTAATATACCGGCATTAAATGCCAATAAAAGAATTCCTACGGTGATTAATAATACACCCCAAATAATTCCATCTAAAAGATGTTTTTTTGATTTAAAATTTTCGTTTTGCATGACGTAATATTTTTAATGTTTTTGTTGCAAAAGTACAGTTTAATAACACGCTTTAGATAGATTAATCGACGAAATTGCCTAAAAAACCCGATGAAAAACTCCCTTTTAGGAGATAAAATCGTTATTTTACATGGGGAACGCACGCATGATTGCAAAGCGATTCAGTGTTTTCAAACTCTAAGGTTGCATGATCTATTCCTTCTTTCAACAAAATTAATTTAATATTTTGTTTAACTTCTTCCAATTTATTCATATCATTTAAAACAACATGTGCAGTCATTGCATTTTCGGTAGTACTTAATGCCCAAATATGCAAGTGATGTATTTCTATAACATGTTCTTGAGAATAAATAATTTGTGTAATTTTTTCAAAATCAATCATCCGCGGAACACCGTCTAATGAAAGTCGAAGACTATCTTTTAATAAATTCGATGTTGAAATAACAATAACTACGGCAACAACTAAGCCTATAATCGGGTCGATGAAATACCATCCGGTAAATATAATTAAAATACCGGAAAAAACCACTCCCAACGAAACCAAAGCATCGGCAAGCATGTGTAAATAAGCTCCTTTAATATTTAAATCTTTTTCTTTTCCTTTTAAAAATAAGGCAGCGGTCAACAAATTAATAATGATTCCTATTCCTGCTATCCAAGCGATAACTCCGCCTTTAATAGGTTGTGGATTTGTCAATTTTTCAATGCTTTCGGTAATAATAATTCCGACAGCTATTAATAAAATAACGGCATTTGCCAACGAAACGAGGATGGTACTTTTTTTAAAGCCATAGGTATATTTTTTTGAAGGAGAAACAGTTGTTAAACGAAATGCCAACATGGCAAGCAATAAACCGGCTACATCGCTTAAATTATGACCGGCATCGGAAAGTAAACCCATCGAATTATTCCGAATTCCGGTAACAAATTCAATAATTACAAACAGTAAATTTAAGGAAATGCCTATAATGAAAGCTGTATTTAAATTAATTTGGTTCTTTTTATGAGGATGTGAATGTTCGCTCATAGTTTATTGATTTTTGGAATTCAAGCATTTTTTATAAATAGTTGCAAATTGTTTACCGACAATTTCTTTAGTAAAGTTTTGTTTTATAAATTGGGACATTTCATTTTTTGAAAAAGTTGAGTAATTATCCAACATAAAATTCATTTTTTGGAAAAGAGCTTCTTCATCTCCGGCAGAAATAACAATACCACGTTTATTGTCAATCATTTCGGGAATAGCACCGGTTTCTGTTGCCAAGACCGGCGTGCCACATGCTAAGGATTCCATGACCACACAGGAAAAGGTTTCAAAATTAGAAAACATGACTAAAAAATCCGCTTTTTGATACCCTGTTGCTAAATCTTCCATGCTTTTTTTACCATGAAAGATAACATATTTAGATAATTGATTTTCTTCGATATAGGATTTATATTCCGTATAATCATAATCATGTATAACATTAAGAACAAAATCAATACGTAAATCTTTCAATCGATTGATTACCCGAAGAATTCCGGAAAAATTTTTCTCATCATCATTTAAAGATGAAACATGAAGGATTTGTATTATCGTATTATTCGGTTTATTAATAGAATTAAATATTTCAACATCAATAACATTAGGAATAATCTCTATTTCGTTTTTAATTCCGAATAGTTGCATATTTGTTTTTAACCTATTACTTACAACCGTGATGGATGAAGCATATTTATTGATTCTTAATATTGTTTTTTTAATATTATTTTTCTTTAAACGTGTATCTTGAGGTGTATATACGGACCAATGTTCACTTAGAATAAATGGAATTTTATATTTTATTTTCCAAAAAAGGGCTATTTTCCCGGCAGGTAAAGCAACATGAAGATGCACTAAATCAACTTTAAATATATTTTTTTGTATATATTTTAGTCCTCCATTATAGGCCATAAAAATTCGTACTTTATTGATAAACGAATTTACCTTTAACCAAGGCGAACGAAAAGATTTAATTTGAATGGTTATTTGAGTATAGTTATCAACAGTATTACATAATAATACTCTCTTTTTGTTGATATTACAATTTATGTAAACCGATAAAACGACAGACGGACAAAATAAAGAAACAGCTTCGATTTGACGTAAACAAAAATTACCTTTAGTTGGGTCGTCGGGTGTTGGAAACCAACTTAACAAATGAAGAATATGAATAGGTTTATCGTTCATGTTATGTTATTTTAAATCATAATCTTGATTATCTTCTAAAATTCGCTTTCTTTTAACATTATATTTGGGATTAAAAATGCTGCGATTTTCTTGAAAATAAGGTGTTTTCATATCATTTAACTCTAAAACCGCATGAAATAAATCGTCGGTTACGAAAGGCAACTCTTTATTTTGATTTATAAATTTAGTTTTCAGTGAATTATAAATTTTGTATGAATCTGATAACCAAACAATAAAAGGAATTTCGACATTCGATTTTGGTAAAGTACCGTTAAAATTATGTCCGGCATAATTCAATTCATCATACACATTTTCGCCATGATCGGAAAGGTAAATAGCCGAATATAAAGAGTTTGTGTCAGTTATAGATTGTTGATAAAGTAAAGTAAAAATACTATCTACTATAAAATCGGTATACACCATAGAATTATCGTATTCGCTTACTACGGTTGTTTTATTGGAAGAAGTGTTAGTAAATATCTGAAATGTAAGAGGATATCTTTTGCTATATTTTGAATGATTTCCCATTAAATGCAAGACTATAAATTTATTACTGTGTTTTTCAAATAATGCTTTCCGAAAAGGATTTATCAATATTTCATCAAAAGATCCTTTTAATGTACTCTCAAACGAAGAATTCGCTTGATTATTTTTAAAAACAACCATGTTACTTGTTTGAGCTAACTTATAAACATCGTTATCCCAAATACCGATAGGTAATTGATTTGAAATCCAATATGTTTGAAAGCCTGCGGAATGAAAAACATCAATTAAACTGATGCAATTCCGTTTATTTTGATGATTTTCTAAATTCATTGTGGAGAACATCATCCAAACAGAGGATAAAGTATTAGAATGAGAAGTAATTACATTATTATAAACGAAAATATCCTTACGTTTTTCAAGTTTTGGATTGGTTTTATGCGCGTAGTGATATAACGACATGTGGTTTCTACTACACGATTCTCCGAGAATCAATACGAAAACATGATTTTTTTTGTTTGTGATTTCAGCAGTTACTTTTTTTACTTTTCTTTTTTTCAACGAATTACTTATTTTCATTTCTTGAGCAAACTGGATGAAAGCTTCGGATGTTGCCGGTACTGCTTTTCGCAAAAACCGAGCATGAATGATATTATCGGTAAAATATATGCCAATAAATAAATATATTCCGATTGTAAAATATTTATTCAGCATATTATTAATACCGGAGGGAGATTTTTTTAAAGCATATACACAGAGACAAAGATACGGGATCAGAAAAAGTAACCGTAAACTTCCTTTTAATGACATAAATTCAACTGTTTCCGAAAAATTTGTATTTGCCAAAATAAACAAACTTGAGGCGGTAATTTCTCCTTTTAACAGCAACCAGTGTGAAAGTTTAACAAACCCGCCGATAAAAAAGAAAATAACAAGCAATTGGTATAAAATCTTTTTTTTAAATACATTAAAAGGAATCATTCCTATTGGAATCCAACACGCTAAAATTAGAAATTCGATCCAATCAACTTGTAGAATATTTATACATAATCCTAATAATGGAACATAAAAAACCATTAATAGTAAGCCAAAAGGATAGATGGATTGAAGGGAGAGTAATATTTTTTTAAAGCGTTCCATAATAAATTATCAAGAACCGGATTTTACGATTTTTTTGATTTCGTTTAAAAGTAATTGAAAATCGGATTTATTGATTTTAAAATCTTTGAATTTTAAATGGGTATCTTTCAAAAAACAAATAAAAGTAAATACAAAACTTGCTGAATAAGAAAATGAAGCAATGGCTGCAATCGAAACAATTACTTTCATATAAGGCATTTCAGTAAACGATTGCACAAACGACAATCCCAATCCGGCAGTAATAATCAAGCCGATAACGGAAGCAATAGTATTGATTTTGTATTTTCCAAATCCTGAAAAATAATGGGATAAAATAATATTGCATGAAAGAGTAATGATTCCGAATGCGAGAGCAATAATTACCGGTTTTGATTCAACAAACTCAAATCCGAAAATCCATCCAATCCATTGACTTGGAACACATAATAAAATAGAAGTAGCTACTAAAGAAAAAATAAAAGCCAATTTTAAAAAAGCCAACGTAAGTTTTTGAGCATATACTTTATCATTCTCACAGTTTGAAATTTTTGAATATTGAACAGTTGCCATGCTTTTAGGCAAAATCCATATTGCTTCCGAAAGTTTTGTGCCTAAATCAAACAGTCCTAAGGGTTGTCTTCCGGAACATAATTCAATTATATAGTAACTTAAACGATAATTCAATAATTGAGCAAAATTAGCTATTTGAATTACAAATCCATACATAATCATTTGTTTAAATAAAAAAATAATATTTTTAAATCCTGTAAACACTAAATTTTTCCAAACAAAGGGAATACTAAACAACCAAACCAAGGCATACGAAAACAAATAAGCATACATATAGGCTGAAACATCTTTTGTGTTAAGAAAATAAAGGAAAATCAACATCAAACTCAATTGAAAAATAATTTGACAAACAGCCAATATATTGTAAATTTTTATTTTTTCTTGTGATAAAATGACCAACGAATGCAAGTAATAAAAAGAGAAAAAAATCGAAGCAAATAATAGTTGCCACAAAAATTCTTTTTCAATTAAATGAAACACGACTAACAGAATTGAGCCAACGATATTTATCAGTAAATTAAAAATATACGATAAAAAAATTAGTTGAAAATTATCATTTCTAGGGAGCATATACACCAAGGAAGGACCTCCAACAAAGGAGGTTAAATTTTGCAATATAGTAATTCCCAGAATAAAGAGTCCTATAGTTCCTAAACCTTCCGATCCGAATACATGGGAATTAATAATTACAATTCCCAAAGTAATGAAAGTACATAAAACCCTTGAACCAAATGTTCCAATTACTTTTTTTAGCATTTATTTAATTTAATGGGCTTCAAGCCAATTATTTCCTGATTTCATATCAATTTCTAAAGGCACTGCAATCGGCATGGCATTGATCATACCATCGAAAACAATGCGTTTTACTTCTTCCAATTCCGGTTTAAAAACATCCAATACTAATTCGTCGTGAACTTGTAAAACAATACTCGATTTTAACTTTCTTTTTTCTATCTCATTATGAATCTTAATCATAGCCAATTTAATCATATCGGCGGCAGAGCCTTGGATGGGAGCATTGATGGCATTTCGTTCGGCAACACCTCTGACTATTGAATTGTTGGAATAAATATCACGAAGATAACGACGACGTTTCATTAAGGTTTCTACGTATCCGTTTTTTTGAGCAAACGATTTTTGATTTTCCATGAACTGCTTTATCTTGGGATATTTGGCAAAATATTGTTCAATAATATCGGCGGCTTCTCTTCGAGGAATATTCAATCGTTCCGACAAGCCGAAAGCAGAAATTCCATAAATAATTCCGAAATTTACCGTTTTGGCGTTTCGACGCATGTCTCGGGTGATTTCGGACAAAGGTACATTATAAATTTTTGAAGCCGTAGCAGCATGAATATCTTCTCCGTTACAAAATGATTCAAACATACCTTCATCTTCGCTCATAGCTGCCATAAGGCGCAATTCGATTTGAGAATAATCGGCAGCTAATAATGTATATTCGTTATTGGCAGGAATAAAAGCTTTTCGTATTTCACGACCTTCTTCATTTCGTATAGGAATATTTTGTAAATTGGGATTGCTTGAGCTTAATCGTCCGGTTGCAGTAATTGCTTGATTAAAAGATGTATGAATTCTTCCTGTTGTGGGGTTGATTAAATTGGGTAAAGCATCGGCATAGGTTGATTTTAATTTTGCCAATCCTCTGTATTCTAATATTAAAGGTATAATAGGATGTTTATGTTCCATTTTTTGCAAGACTTCTTCTCCGGTTTGATACTGTTTTGATTTGGTTAATTTGGCGTTTTCAATTATTTTGAGTTTTTCAAACAGAATTATGCCCAATTGTTTAGGAGAAGAAATATTGAACGGTTCGCCGGAATATTGAAAAATCGTTTTTTCAATATCTTTTGCTTTAATTTGTAATTCAGAAGAATAGGATTGTAAAAATTGTTTATCAATATGAAAGCCTTTTTGTTCCATATCGGATAAAACGGTAACTAAGGGCATTTCAATGTTTTTAAACAAAGGAAAACCTTCATTTTCTTTTAATTGTTTTTTTAAAATGTGGTAAAGTTGTAAAGTAATATCGGCATCTTCACAGGCATAATCTTTTACTTTTTCAATGGGAACGGAAGCTAAACTTTTATTTTTAGATTTATCTCCGGTTATATCATCATAAGTAACAGTTTGATAATTAAGATAATTTAAAGCTAAAATATCCAAATTATGTCGCATTTCAGGTTCGATAATATAATGAGCCAACATGGTATCAAAACATTCCCCCTTAATAAAGACGTGATAATGTGCTAAAACTTGCATATCGAATTTCAGATTTTGAGCAATTTTTAGTATGTTCGAGTTTTCAAAAACGGGTTTGAACAATTGCATCCATGAATAGGCATCTTCAAATCGTTCAGGCATTTGAATATAAAAAGCGTTGTGTTCTTCCCAAGCAATGGAAAGCCCTAAAATAGTTACATTTATCAAATCTAAGCCATCGGTTTCGGTATCGAAACAGAAAAAAGAAGTTTTTTCTAATTGAGCAACTAAGAATGTAATTTCTTCGTAAGAATTAATCAGTTGGTAATTGTGGGGAGTGTTTTTTAAGGAAGAGATGGACGAATCGATTTCAATAGTGTCTTCATTTTCAGAAAATAAATCGGGAATGGAATTCGGTTTGGATTCGGATTTTTTCTTATAAAATTCCGAAAAAATTCTTTGGGCTAAAGTTCGGAATTCCAATTCGTCGAAAATAGTTTTTAAAGACGTAAAATCCGGAGTTTTTAATCGAAAAAGTTCAGCATTAAAATCTAAGGGAACATCTAATAATATGGTTGCCAACATCTTTGACATTATTGCCATTTCTTTTCCTTCGATAATTTTTTGTTTTAGTTTTTCATTAGAAATGGAATTTACTTTTTCAAGCATGGTTTCAATAGAGCCGAATTCGTTCATTAATTTTTTTGCCGTTACTTCGCCAATTCCTTTTATACCCGGAATATTATCGGACGTATCTCCCCAAAGTCCTAATAAATCAATGAGTTGTTCCGGATTTTGGATGCTATATTTATCACATACTTCTTTAACACCTAAAATTGTGATGTCATTTCCCATGTAAGCCGGTTTATACATAAAAATATGTTCCGAAACTAATTGACCATAATCTTTATCGGAAGTAACCATATAAACCGTAAAACCTTCTTTTTCTGCTTTTTTAGCAATAGTTCCAATAATATCATCAGCTTCATAACCGGATAATTCTAAAATGGGGATATTAAATCCTTCAATGATAGAACGAATATAGGGTAAATTTGAAATAATGTCTTCGGGAGTGCTTTCTCTATTAGCTTTATAATCGGCATAATCAACTTGTCGTAACGTTGGACCATGCATATCGAAAGCTATGGCAATATGAGTTGGATTTTCTTTTCGTAAAATTTCATACAATGAATTGGTAAATCCTAAAACGGCAGAAGTATTTTGACCTTTTGAATTGATACGTGGATTTTTATTTAAGGCATAATAAGCTCTATAAATTAAAGCCATTGCATCTAATAAAAATAATTTTTTTTGAGGATTTTCCATGAAATATCTTATAAAATTTGATTATACAAAAGTACAAGTTTTTATAATAGTACTAGTTAATTATTCTTAAAAAAGCAAAATTAAAGAAAGGTATTTTTTATTTAATTTTAAATATTAATGAATTAATGTTTATATATTAATAATATTAGTATATTTGAAGCCAAATTAAATCAAGGGAATAAAATTTATAATTTAACTGATAATCAATCGAATTAATGATAATAATAGATTTTTTATAGGAGAAAAAATCCTTTAACTTATCTAAAACATTAACAAAAAGGAGAAATATAACGAAATCCATATTATAAACATCGAAAATAAAAATATTAAATATAAATACAGATGAAAAGAATATTATTTTTTATCGCAATTTTTGCAAGTTATTTATTATCTACGCAAGCACAAACTATTGTGGGGGCACAGCGTTTTGACAGTATAGTAAGTTGGACGGTTACGCCGGCTAATTCATGGACAGCCAATACGGTATATTATATTAGCAGCCCAAAATCATACTTGGGGTATGTTCCCAATCAATTAGGTGATTCGATGATGATAACAACGCCTTATTATGATTTTTCGCTTTACGGATATGTATGGTTGAGTTTTAGTCATATTTGTAAAATAGCCGGAAGTGATGTTGCGCAAATAGAAATGCAAGAACTTCAAACCGGAGCACAATGGAAAAAAATACCCTCAAGTTGTTATTTAGGAAGTAATCCGTCTGCGTATTCACAACAACGATTTAATCACAACAGCTATACCGATTGGCAGCCAAGCGATTCATTGGCAACGCCTAACAACACTTGGTGGAAAGAAGAGCGTTTTGATATTTCGGCAGAAGCCGGATGGGGTAAAGTTCGTTTTCGTTTTAAAATTAAACGAGGAAATGTAGTTGGAACTCAATTTGCTTACGGTTGGTTAATTGATAATTTTGAAGTTCGAGCGGGTTCTCATGAATTAGACCCTCCAAAATTAACTTTATTACCAACAGTTTACAAAGATACTATATATGGTGTTGGTCCTTTTACTATACGTGCAAACGTTATTGACGGGGAAGACAGTCTCGTAAAATTAACATATAGTATTAATAATGGGACACCTGTTCAGGTAGTTATGAATAAAGACAATACAAACGAATTTTCACGTACCATTGCTCAACAAGTTTACGGAACACGCATTGCTTATACGGTTAGGGCTGAAGATTCGGTTGGAAATTACATTACAGAATCACATACTTTTTTTAATAAACGAGATCCTGCAAATCCAAATTATGCCAATGGAGCTGCCATGAACTCCATAGATACACCGTATACGATGAAAGTAGTGGCAAATGTAAGTTTACCCGTCTATATAAAAATTCAAAATAAAGGGTTAAATAACTTAAACTCAGCTACAATTTATTGGAGTGTAAACGGTGTATTAAAACCAAGTTATAGTTGGTCAGGAGGAAATTTACCTGTTGATTTTGCGTCAACTTCTTTTTATTTAGGCAGTTATATTCCCGGTTTAGGGTATGATACCATTGTAGTTTGGGTAAAAAATCCAAACGGGGTTTTAGATAGTTTAGCTAAAGACGATACACTTTCGTTTATTACATACGGATGTAATACAATTTTTAACGGTATTTATACCATTGGTGGACCTTCCGGAGGAAGAAATTTTACAACCATTAATGCAGCTTTAAATGAATTATCATTTTGCGGAATGTCGGGAAATACCACGTTTAGGATATATAATGGAACGTATGTTGAAAATATTAATTTAACCTCAGCCATTGTTGGAATGGGGCAATACGATACCATAACCTTTATTTCCGCTTCGGGGAAGGCAGACAGTGTAACCTTAATATCTTCTTCGACGGCTGTTAATCTTTCAAATGTCAGTAATTTAGTCTTTAAAAAATTAACATTACAAGTCATTAACGGAAATTACGGCGTTCAATTCTCGGGAATATGTGATAATATAGAAATTGATAGTTGTATAATCAAAGCCAATCCTTCAACAACCTCCTCGAATAATGCATGTATTTATAAAAGTTCGGGAACGGGAATTTCAAATAACATCCGTATAACAAACAATGTTTTGGATGGTGGTTATTATAATATTTATTTTTGGGGAGGGACAAATAGTTCCACACGAGCAACCAATACGGTATTTAATAAAAACACGCTGACTAATGGTTATTATTATGGCAGTTATTATTATTATACCGATTTTACCTCTATTAGTGGCAATAATATTCGTTCACGAACAGCAAATTTTACATCTTCTTATTATGGCTTGAATATGTATTATTGTGATGTGCCGATTATTACTAAAAACAAAATTACTATTCCCACCATAATGGATTATCCTTATGCGATGTTAATAGGTTATTGTAATAGTGGAACGAATACAAACCCTGCATTGGTTGCCAATAATGAAATTCGGATGAAATCCACCACCAATTCCTATGGTATTTATGTCATGTCATCAAGAATGAATATTTATCATAATTCTATTTTAGCGATAAGTGCAACCAATTCTACCAATATAGGTATCTTTGTTTCCAGTGCATCGGATTTAAATGTAAAAAATAATAATTTAATTTGTACGGTTCCCATTTATTTAGGCAGTTTAACTTCATTAGGAACAACTTGGTTTTTAGACTATAACAATTACTATAGTCCATTAGCTTATATCGGATATGCAGGAAATTTTATTACAAGCATGAGTAGTTGGAGATCAACTACCGGACAAGATGCCAACTCAATTAGTGTTTATCCTACGTTTATTGATACGAATATTAATTTAAAAACAAACGGAGGGAATATTGTATGTAATACCTTATCAAGTGTTACATCAGATATTTTGGGGACATCTCGAGGTTTAATTACTACCATGGGAGCGTATCATGATTTTGTACTTCTTACCAATAATGTAATGCCTTACCGATTATATTCTCCATCCAACCTTACTATAGTAGGTGCAAATGACTCGGTTGTGGTTTCAGTAGCCAATATTGGTTCAAATACTGTTACTTCCATGAAAATCAATTGGAAAGTAAATGGTGTTCAAATGACACAATATTCATGGACGGGTAGTTTAGCACCCGGAGATACAACACAACGTATTAAATTAGGGAATTTTATACCAATGCCCGGCAACAATGATATAATTGTTTATACTTCCTTACCAAATAATACGGCAGATCAAGTACCTCAAAACGATACGATTAAAACTTCTACTTACGGATGTGATTCATTAATGATAGGAACGTATACCATTGGAGCAGGTGGTCATTTTGCTACAATAAATGATGCTATGATTCGATTGAAATATTGTGGAATATCGGGACCTGTAACATTAGCCTTATTTCCGGGGCTTTATGTAGAAAATATTATTTTTGAAGACACTATTCGGGGAGCAGATTCAGCAAACACGGTAACCTTTACATCAACAACGGGTGTTCGTACCGATGTAATTATTTATACGGCAAAAGATTCGGCACAAGATGTTGGAACAGTTGATTTAAAAAACGTGGCTCACTTGGTTTTTAAAAATATATCCATTTACGGTCAACACCGCAGCCCAATGTTTTACTCAAAAGCAGTTATGTTGCGAAATGGCATTAAAAATATTGAATTTGATAATTGTATTTTATTAATACCTACGTTTGTTTCTGCAACTACTATTCCCGGGCAACTTTCCGTTGTTTATAGTCCTTCGGGAAGTCAAATCAGTAATATTCGCATTTTAAATAATTATATACATGGTGGTTCTGCTGGTATTTATTTAATGGGAAACGGGGATAGAATTCTGATTAAAAATAATAATATTGAAAATATAGATAATTATGGTATCTATATGTACTACAATAATTTTACTGAAATTTCGGATAATTATATCGAACAACGTTATAGTGCGAATTTAACCTTGATTAATTTCTACGGGATGTATTTCTATCAATCGAACGGTAATTTTATAAAAAATAACAGAATACATTTACATCAAACAAATTACGGAATGTATATGTATTATGCTAGTAAGTTAGATTACTCTTATTTGATAATTAGTAATAATGAAATTATTGCACCTGTAACCGGCAGTTATTATGGGATTTATATGTCTTCGGGTTGTAATTATATAAAAATGTTGCATAATTCCGTATTAATGAAAGGTTCCGGAGAAGGAAAATGTTTATATGTAGCCAGCACGCTTAATAATAATATATTAAGAAACAATAATTTTATAAACTTATCGAGTGATTATACCAGTATTAATAATCATGTAATTTATTTGCCAAGTACTACTGCCGCGGGAGGATTTTCAATGGATTATAATAATTATTATACTGTTGGTTCCTATTTAGGCTATGTCGGCAATAATATCACTAATCTTACTTTATGGAAAACGGCTATCGGTCAAGATGCTAATTCGATGAGTATTAATCCTACTTTTTTCAATGCACAAACCTTAGATGTTGTTGATTATACTGGCTTAAGTTGTCCTCGATTGGCAGATGTTCCGGTTGATATTGACAGCAATATACGTACAACAAATACAACGGTTGGAGCATATCATGGAGACCCATATCCTTTAGATATAATGCCTCGAACCGTTACTTCTCCGGGTTCGGTAAGTAGTATAGGTGCTTTAACACCGGTTTCTGTTACCGTTTTAAATGTTGGAACAGATACGGTTACTCAAATGAGTATTCATTGGGAAGTTAACGGAATAGCCCAAACAACCTATTCTTGGACAGGATATTTACTCCCAAATGCAACTACTTCACCTATAACTTTAGGTAATTTCTATCCGCAAGCAGGATATAATTCTATTTTAATTTATACTTCTTTACCTAATGGGCACCCGGACAATTTACTTGCTAACGATACGCTTGTTTTTGAAACATACGGATGTGACTCAGGTTTTAGTGGAACATATACGGTTGGTTTAATTGGTGCCGATTTTACATCCATTAATGCTGCCATAGAAGCATTATCTTATTGTGGTGTATATGCACCAACTACAATAGCTATTAAACCGGGAACATATATGGGGAATATTATTATTCCTGCCATACCCGGAACTAGTTCAACGAATACGGTTACCTTTACTTCGTTTGCTCATGATTCAACAACAGTAGTTCTTCAAGGAAACTTAGCCACCGGTGTTATCATTTTAGACAATACAAATAATATTATAATCAGCCATTTAACTTTAGAAGGTATTCAATCGGGAAGTGCATCGCGTTGTGTTGAATTTAAAAATAAAAATAGAAATATTCTTATAACAAACAATTATATGCATACTTGTAATTCAAGTTTTGCCTCTCCCGCTATTATGGCTATTTATTCATATTATTCACAAGATACCAATATAATAATTCGAAATAATTATTTATATGGCAGCGGAGGTATTTGGATAGAGTCCGGTAATTATTCAAGTTCAGCAAGTTATAATATTATTATTGAAAACAATGTTATAGACCAATTCTATTATTACGGTATATATTTATATCAATCGGGAATTACTAAAGTACACAACAATAAACTTTATAAAAGTACTGCAACAACACAAGGATATGGATTATATATGTATTATTGCTATGGTGTAACAAACGAAATAACCAAAATCACCGCCAATTCAATTCTCGGAGCTTATTCTTATAATGCTTATTTGTATGAATGTTACAGTAATTGTGGGTCATCTTCTGCCGATATAGTATTTGCAAATAATGAGCTTATTCAAACCGGAGCAAGTGCAAATTATATGCTATATCAACTTTATGGAGGGAAATGGCTTAATATTAACAATAGTTTTATTAATACCGGAACAATTTCTTACTTAATTTATAAATATTCCAGTACACCGTTAAGTTTAAATTTTTCAAATAATATTATTGTCAATTTAGGTTCGTGTGCCTATCCGATTTATTGTGGAAATGTTAGTTCTACGTATGTCGGTACGGTTGATTATAATAACTATTGGAAAGGAAATTCTTCAGGAATTGCTTATTGGGGTAATACGTATAACGATTTATCATCATGGAAATCGGCTTATACAACTATAAATAATCATTCGGTATCTCTAAACCCTAAATTTTTAGATTCAACTCGAAACGCTATTCCTTCGATATGGACAGGATTAGAATGTGTTGCTAATTCGATGGTTACAAAAGATATTATAGGTATTGATCGAAGTCAATCTACGCACATGGGTTGTTATGTGCCTATTTATGATTTGGATGCCGG
>CAYZQG010000001.1:0-29531 GCA_964480685.1 uncultured Lentimicrobiaceae bacterium | reverse complement strand
TTGCTTAATATAAATATTATCAATGGTTTGAATTGGAAGTGGAATTACTTTTTTATAATTTTCAATATAATCGTTTTTTATTACTATTTCATCCAAAATTTGACTTGTAAGGAATAAACGAACAGGGAGAACAGTGTCTTTATGAAGTATAAGTGTATCGTTATGTGTTTGATAGCCTACATACGACACCTGAATATAATAGGTGCCTTTTTCCAAGCTGTGAATGGAATAGTTGCCGTTACGGTCGCTGATGCAACCCATATTATGCGAAACAACATAGACCGATGCCCCCACAATCGCTTGATTATGTTCATCCCTAATTGTCCCCGAAATAGTGTATAAAGATTGAGCTACTCCGCTTACCATCGTTATATGTATGCCTATCCAAAGCATAATTAATTTATTTCTCATGTATGTATAAGAAGTTAAAAAAAAACGTGAAAATTATTCTAAGATACGTAATTTAGAATATTGCCGGCGGAGCTCGTTGTGATATGTTAATGGTGAAAACAGTAAACAAACGTTTTGTTATGTTTTCGTGGAAGATGATTTTTAGTTGATTTAATTTGCTTTCAAATACCGAAAAGGGAGGTAATGTCCGGATAAAAAACGTAAATTCACAAATCGGACATTTTTTATGCGTAGCATGAAATTGAAAGATTTGCTTGCTTGTTTCGGAAGCGATAATAATATTTTTTTCTTCCTTATCGAAATGAATAGGATGCTTGTAAATGTGAATTGGTTGATATACAAGAGGAAATATGTATATCCAGACACAAATAAAAGCAATATATTTCTTAGTATTCATTTATCTATCCGTTGTTTTTTTGGCAGTGATTGCAAATTCCTTTTATCATGACATGCATTTCGGTTTCAACAAATCCGTCGGGTAGCGAAGGAGTTTGAAGGTTGATGGTATTTAAACATTGCACGGTTTTGCATTGATTGCAATAAAAATGCGGATGTTGGTCGGACTGTGTATGTTGATTATCCAGGGCATATTTTATGATTTGATTATCAACCACTATTTTGTGAATTATTTTCTTCTCTTCTAATGTTTTAAACGAGCGGTAAAAGGTGGTGCGATCATAATTCCCTTGCAATTGTTCCCGAATTTCATTTTCCGAAAGAGCTTCTTTCGATTCCATCATCACGTCAATAATACCTTCTCGACAAGAAGTTCGCTTCAATTGATGGTCGCTTAAAATTTTATCAGATTTCATATTCAACAGTGTTTCAAATGCAACAATGTTGCAATAATAATGCCGAAAATTGAAATCGAAGAATAAAAATTGAATTACAAATTAACCTTTAAGAAAAGGGATAAATTGTGATGTTTTATTTTGATAGTCTTTATATTGAGGATATTTTTCAGCACTAATACTTTCACTGAAAGTAGCACTTCCCTGAAAGAGTACGATAAGCAACAAGCAACCGGCAATAGACCAATTTAACCATTGCCCGCCGGCAGCTACGCCAAAGAAATAGAAACATATCCAGATCGTTTGTTCGGCGAAATAATTAGGATGACGGCTATAAGCCCACAAGCCTTTATCTAAAAAGCCTTTTTTATAATCATCGATTAATAGCTTGCCGGAATTAATCAACGCCCATTTTTTACTTTGATAATTCCATTGTTGAATATCGGCAATCATTTCAAAAAGAATAAAAAAGAGGATAGCTCCGGCAATAATAAAATCAAACCATTGCAGGGGAGTGTGGTTGAATTGAAGGGCTATTAACGAAGGGAGTGAAAAAAGAAGAATGAGTGTGTGTTGGTAAATGCAAATAAAAAAGAAATTAAATAGCATCCATTTCCAACGAGGTTGAAATTCGGGTTTAGCTCTAAGGTATTTCCAACGATAGTCTTCTTCACCCGTCCAGAAACGCCATTGATAAGCACCTTTCATGGCAAAATTGGTTGTAAGGCGTATGCCCCACAAACTAACTAAAATAGCCATTAAAACCAAGCGTGGGGTAAAACTTCCGTATCCGGCAACTACCCAAACATACACAATGGGTAATATACTCCATAATTTATCTACTTGACTGTTATTACCGGTTAATTCACCTACAATAAATGAGTAAGCAATGGCAATAATGGCAATTAATATTAGTGTATGAAGTGCTTGCCATTCTAAAACGCCTAATGAAGTACCAAAAAAATAGGCAATCACGGGAACGGCAAATAGTGTAATAAAAAGTAAAATTGCTGTTGATGAGATTTTCATGATATTTGTTATTAGATTGTTACAATAAAAAAAAGTGTACATACATCGTACACTTTTAACATTGGATTATTGTTCGCGTATCCAGGTTTGATTACGACCTATCCAGCCACCTTTGTCTAACGATCCGCGGACTTTTAATTTTTTTGTTTGAGGATCATAACTAATGGTACAATAATAGACTTTTCCATTATTTGGATCTAAAATGGTTCCTCCGGTGAGTTCATTGTCTTTTAATTCCATACCGTTTATAATAACCATGTTTAAAATAGGTTTATTTTTATTAGAACCTTGACATTCCGTACATGTTTTGTCGGCATCTTTAAATAGTTTTTCAATTCTTCCGTAATATTTTCCATTGGTGGCTTTGTAGATGTATACGATGGATTTGGCTGTACCATCTTCATCATCAATGGTTTTCCATTTGCCTAAGATTTTATCGATTTGAGAAAATCCACTTAACGTTAAGGTTGCTAATGCAAAAATCAAGAAACATGTCTTTTTCATACAAATATATTTTTAAAATTAAGACTGCAAAGATATAAAAAAAAAATAACAAATAACATGTTAAATAAAAAATGGGTAATGGAGAATCCGTATTCTCCGATAAAATTTATAGATAGGTTGTGATTCTTCGCTTTACTTTGTTCAGAATGCCTCAGTTTTTATCGGACAATACGGATAGAGACTACTAAAATGAGTACGATTTATCAATAATTATTGTTTGAAATTTTAAAATCCGTATATTAAAAAGGTTTGAGAATCCCTGTTTGTAGTGGTATTTTCCTAATAAAGGGGAATATTATTCAATACTAATTTTTTCGCCTAAGAATTTAGGTTGTTGACGAAAGGCAATATCTAAAAGGGCTTTTACGCAAGCAAATTTTTCACGAAGTTTGGTTTTAAAGCCATTGTAAGCATCAACGTCATTGGCATTAAAACCTACGGCATTCAAATGCAGAGATTTTGCAATATAAATAGCTCTTCGATTGTAAAATTCTTGAGAAATAACGGTAAAACTCGTTTGCCCGAAAATGGCATTCAGGCGATATACCGAATCGAAGGTGCGAAAACCGGCATCATCAAATTCAGTGCGTAATTGGATGAAATACGGTGAGTTAAGGATTTATAAAATAGATTTATCGCGGATGTTGTCGGCAGCATACTGCGAAAAGGGGCAAGGTTCCACATTGCCGTTGGCATTGATGTGGATAAATCCGTTTCAAGCTGATTTACAGACTGTTCGTTTGTACTCGTCTTCCGGAAAATTAAAGAGGGTAAATTAGATGTTTTGTTTAAATCTGCTATTTTATTTCGTTTGGATGTTTTATTTTACTCGCTGAGGATTAAGCTTTTGTCTATTGTTTTAGGGGAGGGAATATAGTCAATGACACATTCGAATTTAGCACCGTAAGTCCATAGGGAATGAAGCCAATTGATATTTAATACATCGTTTATATTCAGATGGGTAATCATGGAAGAAAATCCAAAAACGACTTTATGCTTTTTGAAAAGCTACAAAGCATTGCTGACTTGCTCTCCCATGCCTTTGCCTCTTCGTTGGTTTACAAATGCTTTGGTGCCTTTTGGTAATGATTGATTAATTCGAACTAAGAGGCTTTGATAAAAAAACTTATCAAATGGGGTGTAGTTAATTTCAATGTCATTATTTCCGATGAACTTGCCGATAATATCCGAATAATCTTCACGGTAAATAAGCATTGTATAGTGAAAATCAATAGTAAATCGTATTTAATTTTCAAGTACGAAGGTTCACTTGTTGGAAATTCGATCTTATTTTTTATATTGGAATGGAAAGACGAGCTTTTTACCAATCACTTGAAACTAATCAAAAACCGGTCGTATGTATTACATTAAATTACCATCATGCTTATGAGCAAACTTTTGCCGTTGAAAGGGTTTGTTTAAAATTACATAGACAATCAACGTATTGTCAAATCCAAGTGAATCCGGAATAATTGACATTTAACCGAAGTTAATCCCTTTATCTTTTATCGTTTCCTTTGTTTCAATACTAGGTTTAATAGCTTTTTTTAACCATTAGAGACTCCCGAAGCAAATTTGCCGATAACTTGACCTGTTGCATCACCGGTTTTGTTGATATTGTATTTGATTTATAATGTATTACATCCGTAAAAATATAAAAAAAACAAGTGCCTAAAATAATAATAGAAAATTCTTTCATACATTGTGATTAGTAAAGTATACATTGCTAATATCCAAAAAATGTTTATGGATTAATGGCAATGTTAATTTTCGGGTTTATTTGCCTTAATCGGTTTAAAAATTCGGTTTTGTTTATAGGTGAAATCAAAACAGAATCTTTTTCATTGTAATATATTATAATTCGATGCTGTGAAGGGGTAGTGTTTCCAATGGATTTGTCGGTATCAACAATTTTATGTATGGAACTAATTCGAATTGTTTTTAAAATAAAAAATCCGCTTTTTATTATCAATTCATTATTTTTAAGGATATAACAGGTGAAAAATAAAATGTAAAAAATGAAAGCAAATACGATTATATTAATGGTTAAACCGACCCATATTTGTTTGTAAATCATAATAATAGAAAATATTCCGATGAAAATCAGAACGGTAAGAAATATTTTCCATTCAATTGTTGATTTAAATTTTTGCATAATGATTAGTGTGGATAGATAAATGTTACGATTTTTTTAACTAAACCTTTTATTAAGGGTAATTCGGGTTTATTATAGGTTGCCTTGTTTTCTTTCAGTTCAACACTTGACTTTTTTAAAACATGATTCATGTTTTTGATGATTACCAACGTGGACTCCGGTTTTCCTGCTGCAAGTAATTGAGCATCATTTACAGTAACTTGTATATCGGTTGTACCTTGAATAATTAAAATAGGAATATTGAGTTTTTGGATTTCCACAACCGGATTAAATTTTAACCACGAAATCATATAAGGTTGAACACTTGGTCGGTACAAAGCATAAAGGTCTTTACTTACCTCCGAAACTTCATATCCGTTTGTTAGGTTTTCAAGAATTTTATTCGATTCTTCCTCTAAATAAGTAGGTAATTTGCCTTTTAATTGTTCTTTCAACACAAAATCTATACGTCTGCCAATTCCTGCAATGGAAATATATTGATCTACACCACTTTCTTGAGCGGCAACCATACCTATTAACGAACCTTCACTATGTCCGAGTACAATAATTTTCGAGAAACGTTTGTCTGCTTTTAAAAGCGAAATCCATGCTTTAGCATCGTTAATGTAGGTTTCAAAAACCAAATCTTCTTCACTTTCCATGGCATCTTTGCTAGCAGCAATACCTCGTTTATCGTAACGTAATGAGGCAATTCCATTGTTGGCTAAAGCTTCTGCAAGTTGTTTATAGGTGTCGGTTTTAACTCCTAATATAGAATTTCCATCTCTATCGGTGGGACCGGAACCGGCTATAATAAGGACTACCGGCATCGTGGATTGTTCTTTTGGGATGGTTAATGTTCCATATAAGGAACCGGTTGTGGTTTGTAAGGTCGTTTCGGTAGCGGTGTAAAGGCTATCATTTTTATTTTGCCCTTGTAATCCATTGATAATAGATAAAATTGAGATAATGATTACAAGACTGCGAGTGTTTTTTAAAGGTAACATATTGTTATAATTTTTTAATGGATTATACATTATTTTTAGTGTTTTTTATACTTATTTCAACATATTCAAGCGGTAGCCCGGTGGCTTTGGAAATTTTATTCGTTGACATTCCATCGTTATGTAAACGGAAACAAAGGTGTTCCATCGATTCTCCAACTTCAATAATGGTTTGATCCGGATCATAAAAACGTACAACTTTTTGTCTCCAAGGTTGTTCTCTAATTTCATGGATAAATTCAACATGCTTTGCTTTTAAATCGCTAACCATTTCTTCCAATTGGTCAAATTCAAAATAAAGTTCAAAATTATTGCTTCCGGTTTTTATTTCTTTGTTATCAATAAGTTGTTTGTAATGTGATTGTAAATGTAAAGCAAAATCACCGTGAAAGGTTACATTTTCGCCGAAATCGTATTTTACTTTTTGATGCAAACAATGTTCATAAAACTCCCGAGAACGTTGAATATCGCTTACCGTAATTAATGAGCAAATGTATTTCATTCAATAACTTATTAATTGGTTCCTATGGGGTCAATACTATCGGTTTCAACCATAAGCATAATTGTTTTTTGTGTTGCTCTGGGACGATGTAAAATGCCCTTAGAGATAGTAATGCCTTGATTTTTATTTAATTCAATTGTTTTATCTTCCAAGTCAATGTAAAGCATTCCTTCTAACACAAAAAAGAATTCATCTTCGTTATCATGTTTATGCCAGTGATATTCTCCTTCAACAATTCCGATTCTTACCACACTATCGTTTACTTTGGAAAGTGTTTGGTTGAACCATTTGTCCGTACATTCATTTATCACGGAGGGAACATCAATAATTTCTTGATGTTTATATTTAATGTTCATGTATTGTTTATAGTCGATTTTTTTATTCATAAATTATTAATTATACAGGATTACCTTATTTTTGCATAGCAATTATTTTCATTTCTTTTGGCATTTTTTCAATGGCATAGCGTAGTGCGGTACGAGGCATACTTGCTTTGTTTTTTACAACATATTCAAACACATCTTGTTGATGAGCTTGCGATGCAGCTTTCAACATCCAACCGTAGCCTTTTTGAACCAAATCGTCTTTATCAAGCAATAAAATATCGGCAATTTCAAAAATATCGTTGAGAAATTTTCCTTTTCGTGCAGGAATAATCAAGCTAACGGCAGCGGCTCGTCGTACCCAACGATTATGGGATGTTGCACATTTTTTTAAATCGACAAGGTGCTCGGGATACATTTCAATACATCTTCCAAGGGTATGATTACATAATGTGTCACATGAAGCCCAATTAGTTACATATTTTTCGACCCATTCTTGAAAACGAAAATAATCATTAGTGGTAAATTGTTTATGAAGGCTACACGACCAACTGCAGGCTATAAACGATTCTTCGATCATACCCGATTTCCATAATTGGTCGCATAGTTTAAAAATTTCGTTTTTACTTAAAAGGGTTATTTGTTGATAAAAGGATTTAGCGATTTTTTGGACGGTCGAGCTGGCAACTCCATAAAATTCGATTTTTTCTTTGAAAAAATGTAGGGTAGAAGCTTTCGTTTTTTCATCGGAATAGGTCGTTAATGCTTCTTTTATTTGAGATATAATATTGTCGGACATAGTCTTATGTTTAATGGAAGTCAATTGTTCTTTCTTTACAAAAGTAATTAAAATAAATGAAATAATAAGAATAAAAATATTCTTAATAGAGCAATAAAAAAGCAAAAATAGTAAAATTATTTTATAACTATTGTATACGTTTTCTGTTCCAAATTTTCGTTTTGAAGTTGAACGAAATATAAGCCTTTGCTAACAATGGGTAAATTTATTCGAGATAAATTTGAATTAATAGATTGATTAAGAATTATTTTCCCTTCATTGTCATAGAGTGTAAGAAAATAGCTATGGTTTGAAATATCGGAAATATAAACATTAAAAAATGAAGTAATGGGATTAGGATAAATTATTATACTTTCATTAGTAGTAAAATCGGTAATAGCTTGATAATAAGTATATTCACAAGCACCAATGTCAATTAAGTTGTTAATTATACGTGCGTTACCATATAAATCACCGGTTAAGGTGTCGAAAGGATAATTTTCCATACTTCCGGCATCAATACAAGCAGAGTTCTTCATTAATTGATAATTGCCATTAGCAAAATCTTCAAAACGAACATAATTTTTAGAGGTATCTATTCCGTTGTTTTCGGCTTCGAGTGTAAAGTTGCCAAATCCGCTAATTATATCTTGAAGGGCACAATTTGAATATTCAAGATTCGAATTATTGGTACATTGATTCGGATAGTTACCCCAGAGAATGCAATTTATAACTTCTTCATTTTCATAATTATTTATCATAAATCCACCGCCATCTTCGTAGGCTATATTGTTGATAATATCAGAATTAATGTATGTTCCATTGCCGGATGAAACAATACCTGCGCCTGATGTGGCTGTATTGGAAGCAACTACACTATTTATTAAGGTGAAACTTTCGGAGTTATTGTATATTCCGCCTCCGCAGTTTTCGGATGAATTGGCACGAATAATACAATTGATCAGTAAGTCTCCGAATGTAAAAACGCCCCCACCAAAGCTGTAATCACCTGTACATGAATTATTTTCAATGATACAATTTTTCAATAAACTGTTTTTATCCATAAATACACCACCACCTAATGCATATGAAGTTGCCAAAAAACCATTGCAGATTACAAATCCATCACAAAGGCTTTTTTCGTCCGAGGATTCCAATATAGTAAGTACCTGTTGTTTTTTTTGACCGTCTAATACGGTTTTATTAGAATCCAATGTACGTAACGATACATCATAATCGGACCCTTCATTTCCGGCAAAACCACCGTACATTTTATTTCCACCTGCAAGTATAAATGCAGTATTTGAATTGGTATCCCCATGATATATACCTTTTTTTACCCAAATTGTATGTGGATAATCAATGCAATTTCCAAGAGCAAACGCTAAATTTGGTGTAGCATTATCCCATGATGAACCATCTTCATTGCCCGCACCTTCCGGTGTAACATAAACAATATTCGTTGAATCGGGAGTTAAAGTAAATGAAACGGTTTTAATATTAAAGATAGCTTGCTGATTTCCTGAAAAGTCACAATCGGTAGGAGTTAAATTTGAGAGTAAAAAATATCCGTTATAATGACCGTTCCATCCCCAATTAAAATGAAAATAATCGTTTTCATCATACCCGTCACAAATAAAAGCATGTGAACCGATATTAGAACCGGCATACAATACCGGACGACCCGAATCCAAGTCGTTTTTAATCAAGTTAATCCATTCCGAATCGGTAAATTCGTACTTGGATTTTCCTATGACTTCATAAAATCCGAAGTAATTTTTTAACGCTTTTTCCGCATTTTGATAATTGTATTGATTTTCAATTAATTGTGCACCGCTGCTTTCAACACCGTAATTCATATTTACACTAACACCACAATGATACATTAATGTGGCTATTTCATCTTTTCCTAATATAGCATTTGTATCGGCGTATGTAGGAAGCATAGAATCGTACTGATAAACCGTATTTTGAAAATCAGCGTATAAGGTGCCGTATGGATAAAGAATATAGGAATGTGCTCCGTATCCATGTGTGGGTTTTTTCCAATAATATAACATTTGTGCCATAGCAGTTGCTACGCATCCGGTAACACAGTGTTTCATTTGAGAAGTATCTAAAGGGCATAAATTATTATATGGCTTGCTCTGGCTCCAATTGGTTTTTATTAATGGCTCAACCGATGTTTGTGTGGCTTTTTGACATAAAGGATGTCCGGTTTTTAGATTTTGCCACGAAACTGTAATTTCGTTTGATGCCGGTACATTATTTTTTATAACATATTCAATGGTTTGCTGATATTGTTTTAAAATTTCGGCAAGTGCGGGTGGAATTTGATTCGGGTCAAAGGAATTTTCGTTTGAATATCCTAAAATTGGCGTAACCCTGTCATCACCCGAAATTATGACAAAACCTTGACCCGAAACATTATATACATAATAAAAGGTTTCTTGGTTGTAGTCTTTTTGTGTGGCTTTTGCTTGGTAAACAAGTTGAAAATCATTAGTGTTTTTTTGAATATTTGATAAATAAGTTGATTTCCAAAATGTTTCAACTACCGTTTTAGCCGTGTTTGTATCTATTGCATTTCCATAAAGTATATTTATTAAAAAAAGGAAACATAATACTCCTAAAAATTTGCTTTTTATAATTGTTTTCATTTGATTTGTATGTTATTAATTATTTTATTTTGTATTGAATTTATTTTACAAAGTTAATGAATAAAATGAATACAAATTAGATTTAATTTGTTAAATTATTATTATTTTTTTTCAAACACATAGACTGTTGGTCTTATCGTCTCGTTGATTTAAAGGTTGAAAAACATCCATATTCAAATGGTGAGTGTCTTATAAAGCGTATAAGTAGGTTTGTGGCGTTTGACCATTCCTCATGGTAATGTAAAATAGGACTAAAACTAATAAGTGAAAATATTTTTTCACACTATCAAAACTATAGATTATAAATTATTTTTTGCAAAAATAGAAATAATTTCATTTAAATTAAGTTGTTTTAAATAAATAATAAATAAATAAATTATGATAAACTACATGTTTTGATGCCAAAACATAACTTATTTATTGATTTTCCGAACTAAATATCCTGTAATAAAGGGTTGAAAAACCTATTGAAAATAAGATTTTTTAAAATAAATAAGTTGAATATCAATTTATTATATATAATATTCTAAGAATTTGATCTAGTGTTTGATTTTAAATGTACTTTTGCTTTCATAATTTTAATATATTTTAATCATAATGAACATTTTTATTGGAAGCTTACCTTTTACAATTAAGGAAGGCGAATTAAGAGAAGTATTTGAAGAATACGGAGAAGTATCATCAGCGAAAATCATCACAGACAAATTTACAGGCAGAAGCAAAGGTTTTGGTTTTGTGGAAATGGCTAACGATGAAGAAGCAAAACGTGCTATTCAAGAATTAAACGGAGCAGAAGTTGATCATCGTACTATCGTTGTTAATGAAGCTCGCGAAAGAACTGAAAATAACAGATCATCATCATCATTTGATGGCGGTAACAAAAGAAGAGGACAATCACCAAGGGGAAATAGAAGTTATTAATCGTGTTGTTTTAGTATCTAAAAATCACAACTTGTAAATAAATGAGTTGTGATTTTTTCTTTTTATAGTATTTTGAAAATAAATAAATTAACCTATTGTTTTTTTAATTTCTTCAATAATAGTTCGGTTATTGGAAAGACGTGTTACTTTAAATTGACCACCCAATTTACCTTTTGCCGACATCCATTTCAAGAATGTACCTTCAGGAACTGCACGAATAATGGGTTTATTTAGTAATAGATCGAAAGAACGCTTGGCTTCGTAATCGGAATTGAGTTTCATCAATTCCATGTCTAATATAGTTGTAAAAACATCTAAATTCTCCGGAGTTTTTTTAAATTCAATTAACCATTCATGAGAAGCTTGTTCATTGTTTTGAAAATATATCGGAGCAGCCGTATATTCGGTAACGATAGATTTTGTTTGTTTACATGTTGCAGCTAATGCTTTTTCTACATTATCAATAATCAATTCTTCTCCGAACGCATTAATATAGTGCGTAGTACGTCCTGTAATGATAATACGATACGGATTTGTGGATGTGAATCGAATAACATCTCCGATAATATATCTCCACAAACCGGCATTTGTTGAAATAAGCATTACATAATTAATGCCTGTTTTTACTTGTTCTAAATCAATGGCTTCATATTTATCATTCATATAATCGGATAGAGAAATGAATTCAAAGAAAACACCATTGTTGAGAAGCAGAAGCATGTCGTCGCTGTTGGGGAGATCTTGCGTAGCAAAATACCCTTCGGAAGCATTGTATATTTGCCAGTACCAAAGTTGGTCGTTATTTGTAATAGCTTTAAATTGTGGTAAATAAGGACAGAAGTTTACGCCTCCGTGCATAAACAATTCAAGGTTAGGCCATATAGTAGTTAAGGTATTTATTTGTTCAATTTCCATAATACGTTTTAAAATAACTAAAATCCAAGAAGGAACACCCGCTAAAGCCGTAATATTTTGTTTTTTAGTATAATTTGCAAATAATTCTAATTTTTCATCCCAATTGGGCAGCAGTGCTATGTTTTTAGGAGGCGTTCGTAGTTTATTTGCCCAATCGGGTATATACTTAATTAAAATAGCCGACACATCACCGCAGACTACTTTTGTATTGATTTCCGATTCTCGCAAAGAACCGGTTAATGAAAGTGTTTGCCCTGAAAATAACCGTGTATCGGGTCTGTTTTTAACATATAACGATAGACTTTCTTTGCCTCCTTTAAAATTACAATCAATCAAGGATTCTAATGTAACAGGTATGAATTTGCTTTTACTGCCACTTGTTCCCGATGATTTGGAAAACATACGGGTTTTTCCTCTCCATAAAATATTTGATTCCCCTTTTATGGCTCTTTCAATATATGGATAGATTGATTCATAAGAGTTTATTGGGACTTTCTCGCAATAATCTTTGTGTGATTGAATCTTTTTATAATCATATTTTTTTCCCCATTCTGTATTATTTGCTGCATGTATTAAATATTGAAAACATTTATTTTGACAGCGAAAAGGTTCTTCAACAATTTTTTGTATATTGTTGTTTTTCGATTGAAAATATGTTTTTAATAGTGGGTTAATGAGAGGCATTTATTTGATTTTTATCTTTTTGTAAGTTTGTAACCACCTTTCCGGAATTTCATTTTTACAAGCTGTTTCATAATCTTTCAGAGTGCAGGGAACTATATAATGACGACTGAATTTTGGATTTTTGTTTTCACAAGGTATTTCCATCCACCAAAGTCCGCTTATTTTACTCTTATAAAAAATAATTTCATACGCATTGTCATGTAAAGAAACAAAATATTTATAGAAATTTTTCTTAATAATATCCGGTGCATCATTTTGACGCATACTATATCCGTCGATAAAATACCAAATTATTTGAGAAATTAGTTTAGCACTTTGATTGGCAATATCATAAGATGGATTATATTCGTAAATTCCGAAAGAAGTCAGTTTTGTGTTTCCTCCGGCATAACGTGCTAATTGACAAATTTCCTTGCCGGTAAATCCATTGGGCGAAACATGTTTGCATCCCGGAGAGTCGGAAAATCGAAGTGCACACATATCTAAGCTAAGCATATCTGCATTTCGAATAATGGGTTCACAGTCAATTATATCTTCTTGTGCCAAACCTAAGCGATAAGCATCGAAATACAATTTATCCATTAAAACAATTTCATCATTGTCAACTAAATAGCTTTGAAATCCGATATTGCTGTAATTGAATAAATAATTGGGTTGTTTTAAGATTATTTTGTAAAGATAACTGTTTGATTTAAACAATTTATTTTCATTTCCAATATCAAATTTTGAATCAATCGAAACAATATTGATAGTTTGATTTAATTGTTCATACGCACAATAATTTGCATACGTTAAATCTTGACTGCCACCAAGAATGATCGGTGTAATACCTGCTTCAATCAAGGTGCTTAATATTTCACTAAGGGCAATATAGGTGTCGTTAGCGGTTTTGCCGATTTTGAAGTTTCCCAAATCAACAATAGGAGGCATGTTGTTGTGTTTAAAAAGCTGATAGAATTGTTTCCTGATCTCATCCGGAGCTTCCGAACATCCCATATTGTTAAACGCATTTTTTTCTTCCGAAACACCGAAAATAGCAATTTTACAAGTTTCAACTTGTGGAAAACCTTGTTTCTCTGTGTGAATTAAAATATTGTCGCCCAATAGATTACTTGGTTGCTCTGATGAAAAGAAATCCAATTCTTCGGGAGATACAGGCTTGAAATAATTTTTAATATCCATAGATGAATTAACTTATTTTTTTTTGCTCTTTGATGTGCTTTCCTTTATAATTTGTAAACAATCTTCATACGTGAATTCATCGTATTTTTTATCTTTCGGTAAACGATAATTACTTTTTCCATCTGTTAAATAAGGACCTGTTTTCCCTTTAACAATTCGTAGACTGGTATCCTGAGGAAAACCTTTTAATGTATTTTTATCTTCGGCTTCTTTAATGATTTTAATGGCTTCATCCAGCGAAACGGAATGGATGTCAAAACCGGAAGGTATTTTGTAGAAATGTTTATTACACAAGAGATAAGGTCCAAATCTTCCAATTGCAGCCGAAATTTCATTTTCGTTATATGTGCCAATTACTATCGGTGCTTTGGCTTTATCGGTCTCGATTTTTTTACTAATAATTTCCAAACAACGCTCAATGGTAATTTCTAACAGATTTTCTGTTTTCGGAACGGAATAGAATTTTCCTTGATACCGAACATAAGGTCCGAATTTACCTATATTTACTACCAATTCTTCATTTTCATACATACCAACTGTTCGTGGTAGTTTAAATAAATCAAGTGCTTCATTAATAGTAATAGTCTCAATGCTTTGACTTTGTAATAATTTGGCGAATTTTAGTTCGTCCTTTGAATTGGAATTTCCAATTTGAACTACAGGACCAAAACGTGCTAATTTGGCAAAAATATTTTTTCCGGAAACAGGGTCTATGCCAAGCAAACGTTCACCGCTTGCTTTTTCGGAAGTTTCCATGGTTGTTTGTACTTGTTTATGAAAAATTTCGTAAAAATCGCGAATCATTTTTTTCCATTCGATATTGCCTTGTGCTATCTCATCGAATTCTTTTTCAACACCGGCCGTAAAATTATAATTCATAATGTCTTGAAAATACATCATTAGAAAGTTATTAACTACATTTCCAATATCGGTTGGCATGAGTTTGTTTTTTTCAAAACCTACTTTTTCTTTTTTAATTAATGTGGTAATTTTGTCTTTTTTAAGCGTAAGTGTTTTATAATCACGTTCAAAACCGTCTTTATTTCCTTTTATTACGTATTGTCTTTTCTGAATGGTGGAAATAATAGGGGCATAGGTAGAAGGACGACCAATCCCTAATTCTTCGAGTTTACGAACCAAACTCGCTTCAGTATAACGATAAGGTTGTTGAGCATATTTTTCAATAGCTTGTATTTGATCCATCTCTAATAATTTACCTTGAACTAAAGTAGGAAGTTTAATCGATGTGCTTTCTTCTTCAATATCATCGTCCGATTCAATATATACTTTTAAAAAACCGTCGAAAAGTAAAACTTCACCAATGGCAGCAAATTTTTCGTTGGTTGTTGAAATATCAATAGTTACTGTTGTTCTCTCTATTTCGGCATCACTCATTTGAGAAGCAATAGTACGTTTCCAAATCAAATCATAAAGACGTTCTTGTGCTGTATCACCGGCTTGAATACTGTGTTTGTTGATATAGGTTGGTCGTATGGCTTCGTGTGCTTCTTGTGCTCCTTTTGATTTGGTTTGATATTTTCGAGTTTTAGCATATTCTTTTCCGTAAATTTCGGTGATTTCTTTTTTAGCCGTGGCTAATGCCAATTCCGACAAATTAACAGAGTCGGTACGCATATAGGTAATATGTCCCGATTCGTAGAGCTGTTGAGCTACTAACATGGTTTTGGCAACCGTAAAATTAAGCTTTCGAGCTGCTTCTTGTTGCAGTGTTGATGTGGTGAATGGGGGAGCGGGTGTCTTTTTTGCCGGTTGTTTTTCAACGGAATGGATAACAAATAAGGCATTTTTACATTTTTCAAGAAATGCTTCGGCTTCTTCCTGCGTTTTAAAACGGGTGTTTAATTCTGCTTGAATAATGGTATCCGTATCGCCTATAAATTTTGCATAAACTTTATATAAAGGAGTGGAATTGAATTGGTTGATTTCTTTTTCTCGTTCAACAATTAGCCGTACAGTAACCGATTGAACACGACCTGCAGAAAGCGATGGTTTTACCTTTTTCCAAAGTAATGGCGATAGTTCAAAACCTACTAAACGGTCTAATACTCTTCGTGCTTGTTGTGCATTAACCAAATCGATGTTTAATGAGCGAGGTGTTTTAATGGCATTTAAAATCGCATTTTCTGTGATTTCATGAAAAACAATTCGCTTGGTTTGTTCTTCTCGGATATTTAAGGTTTTTAATAAATGCCAGGAAATAGCTTCTCCTTCACGGTCCTCATCAGTAGCAAGCCAAATGACTTCCGCTTCTTTGATGGCTTCTTTCAATTCATTGATAATCTTTGATTTATTTGGAAGCAAAACATAATTCGGCTCAAAATCGTTTTTTATGTCTATACCCAATTGTTTTTCCGGCAAATCTCTTACATGTCCCATGGACGACTTTACGGTAAATTCTTTTCCTAAAAAACGTTCTATCGTTTTTGCTTTCGCCGGTGATTCTACGATGACTAAGTTCTTACTCATGTATGGAATTTTTATCTTTAAAATTTGCTGCAAAAGTACATTATATTAATACAAAGAATTAAATTTGTTTTTAATTATTTTTTAATATATTGTATATCAGTAAAATTAAATTGTTTTTATGTTATTTTCTCGCTTTAAATTTGTATTTTTTCTCTTGTTTTAAATCAATTTTAATACGTGTTTTTTATTTTTATACGTAAATCCTTCCAAAAAAAATATGTAAAAACGATGAATATTTCGCATTGATATTTAATTAGCTAAAAATCAAGGATAAAAAATTTTAAAATGTATGTAAATTAGTAAAAATAAGATTATACTTTTGCAGTGTACTAATAAACTAACACACTATTTAAAAATTAACCGACATGATAGAAATTAAAAACATAGATTTTGCATATAAGAAAAATCGAAAATTGTTTTCAGACCTAAGTCTTGATTTAAAAGAAGGACATATCTATGGTCTGTTGGGCAAAAACGGAGCGGGAAAAACTACGTTGTTAAAAATTATGGCAGGATTACTTTTCCCGCAAAAAGGTTCAACAATGGTAATGGATTGTAAAGCCGAATTTCGTAAACCGGAAATGATGAGTGAATTGTATTTTCTCCCGGAAGAAATTTTTGTTCCGAATTTAAAAATTAAACAGTTTGAAACGGTCTATGCTCCGTTTTATCCGAAATTCAGTAAGGAACAATTTGAGCATTACTTACATGAATTTGAAGTTGCAAATGATGGTTCTTATATCAACAAATTATCGCAAGGTCAAAAGAAAAAGGTAATGATAGCTTTCGCATTAGCTTGTAACACAAAAATTTTGATGTTAGATGAACCTACTAACGGCTTGGATATTCCCTCAAAAAGTACGTTTCGTCGGATAATGGCATCGATAGCAACCGAAGATAAAATGGTGATTATTTCTACTCATCAAGTTAGAGATTTGCATAGTTTGATTGATTCGGTGATAATCTTAGAAAACGGTGAAATTGTGATCAATGAAACCGATGAGCGTATTACTGAAAAATTAGTCTTTCAATTTACGGAAACTACGGTTGATGAAACAACTGTTTTGTATGCGGAAGATAATTTGCGAGGCTCGGCTATTGTTGCCGAAAATACCGAACATATTGAAACAAAACTCGATTTGGAACTTTTCTTCAATGCCGTAATGGTGAATAAATCAAAAATTAAAGAAATTTTTAACCCCGAAAATTAATTGAATGATGAATACAACATTTTCTTTACAAAGAGTAAAACTTTTATTAATGCGTTATTTTGTTGAAAATTGGAAAATTAACGTATTTTTTTTAGTTCCAATATTTATATTAGGGCTATTATCTGTAGCAATGCCGATTTATGTGATAGTATTATGCATTTTTACAGGAACTTATTTTTATAATTTTTCAAAAACTGAACAAAATACGCATTATTTTTTAATTCCGGCAAGCACTTTTGAGAAATTTACAGTAAATCTATTTTTAATTTATATTTATTTGACATTTCTTTTTGTTTTAACATTATTTTTCGGAGTTCTTTTCAAAGAAATTCTTTCCTTTATTATATATAATAAGAATATGAATTTGTTAAACGTATCGTCCGTTTATTTTAGTCAGTTTAATGTAAATCAAATGTTATTTATTTTTGTTATTCAATCGATTTTAATGTTTGGTTCCATATATTTCAAAAAGAACGCTTTATTAAAAACGATAATAAGTATTTTTAGTACACTACTTATGATGGGAATTGTTTTTATAATAACTATTTATGTAAATATTGATCATTCAACAAATTTGTTATTTACAGTTGATAATATTAATATGAAATCACCCCATATTTTGTGGATAAAGGAATACATTCCATTCATTTTTTCATTTATAATTATTAGCTTCTTTTGGGTTCTTAGTTATTTACGATTAAGAGAATCGGAGGTATAATATGGAATTCAAAGAAAAGCAAGCTATCTATTTGCAAATAGCCGATTATGTGTGTGATCGCATTTTATTCGGGAATTTGAAAACAAACGAACGAGTTTTATCGGTAAGAGAATTGGCTGTTCAACTCGAAGTTAACCCGAATACGGTGATGCGTACCTACGATTTATTACTGAAACAAAATATTTTAAACAACAAAAGAGGCATCGGTTTTTTTGTGGATAATGAAGCAGTAAATCGAATTAAAGACTTTCGTAAACAGCGATTTATGGAAGAAGAATTGCCTGTATTTCTAAAAAATATTCTTTTACTTGATATTAGTTTTACTATAATCGAACAACAATACAATGAATATAAACACAATCAAAATAAGTATTTAAACGAAAATAATATTCAAAAATGAAAAAGTTAACGAATAAAATTTTAATTATAAGCGGATGTGTGATTTTATTTGCCAATTTTATTACGGCAACCATTATAACAAGAGGTGGAAGTAATAGTAGTATTTATAAATTTCTTTTTGAAATGCCTAAAATTCAGCAAAATGATTCTATAATGAATCAAATGAATATTCAAATTTCAGATGTCGATTCATCAAAAATTGAAATTAAATACGATAGTATAGAATAAAGTGTTAGGATACTTTTATTTAAAAGTGAGCGAAAATCGTTCACTTTTTTATTTAATAGTTTTAAGGAAGATATCCTTCAAAAACAAAACAAGTCGGACCTTGCAAAAAAACATGCTTGAAGGCATTGTTTTGACGTTGGAATGTAACTTTAAGTTGACCTCCCAAGGTTTTTACTTCAACCTCGGAAACGGGATGAATTAACGAATAGGCGAGGGCAGAAGCAGTTACGCCGGTTCCGCACGATAAGGTTTCGTCTTCTACACCACGTTCAAAAGTGCGAACAAATAAATAATTTTCCTTGATTTCCACAAAATTCACATTGGTTCCTTGGGGAAAATCGGTATGATGACGAATGCGTTTGCCTTCAGTGATAACATCCATTTTTTCAACATCTTTCACGAATTTCACAACATGAGGAGAGCCTGTATCTAAAAAATAACCGTCTTTGTATGAAACGATTTCGTTTACATCTTTCATTTTTAAAACAACCTCGACTTGATTAGCGTTTTCGGCAATGATTTTTCCTGTATGAAGACCATCAATTCCTTTAAAAGTAGCTTCATTTTTAATAAGTTGAAGTTTATGAGCAAAGGCAATGGCACAGCGACCGCCATTACCGCACATAGTACCTTCAAAGCCATCGGCATTGAAGTAACGCATTTCAAAATCAATATCGCTTTCTTGGGGAGGGTTCAATAAGATAAGTCCGTCGGCTCCAATTCCGGTTCGGCGGTTACATAAGGCTTGAATATATGCAGAACTGTCTGTAAATAATTTATTTATATTATAAATAAAAATAAAATCATTACCGGCACCGTGATATTTAAAAAAACTTTGCATACAATTACAGACTCATTTTTAGAATATTTATTTCTTCTTTTTTAAGAAAACGCCAATGTCCGCGTGGTAAATCTTTTTTAGTAAGTCCGGCGTAGGAAACGCGGTCAAGTTTTTCAATATCATAGCCTAAGCGTTCAAAAATACGACGAACAACTCGGTTTTGACCGGAATGTATGGTGATGCCGATTTCTTTTTTACTTTCGCCTACATAAGCTACTTCATCGGGGACAATAGGTCCGTCGCTGAGTTCAATTCCGGCGACAATTTTTTCAAAATCAGCTAATTCTAAGTTTCTATTTAATTCAACATGATAAATTTTGCGAACACCGTAACGTGGATGAGTGAGCTTTTTAGCCATCTCACCGTCGTTAGTAAATAACAATAAGCCGGTAGTGTTACGGTCTAATCGTCCTACGGGGTAAACGCGTTCTTCGCAAGCATCTTTAATCAACATCATTACATGTTTTCTGTCTTTTTCATCTTCGGTAGTGGTTATGAAATCTTTGGGTTTATTGAGAAGAATGTAAACAGGTTTTTCACGTTGAAGGATTTTATCTTCATAACGAACCTCATCGGTAGGCATTACTTTGGTACCCAATTCGGTAAGAACAACACCATTTACGGTTACCGCTCCGGCTTCAATCAATTTATCGGCATCACGGCGAGAACAAATACCGGAATTGGCAATGTATTTATTCAAGCGAATAGGACCGCGTTCTTCACTCCAATTTAAGGAAAGAATCATCGGTTTGCGTTCACCTACACGACCTTCCGAACGTCGTTGACGGACAATATCGGTAAGAATTTCCGATTCGGCGGTAACATTTCTTCTTCTTTTACGAACGGTAGGAGCTTGGTCATCGTAATTATTTCTTTTTTCACGGTATGGTTTTTCATACGCGTTGTTGTCATTGCGTTTATAGGGACGTTTTTCGTCATCCCGTCGGTCATTGTTGCGGTATGGTCTGTCGGATTCTTTGTTATCATCGCGTTTAAAGGGACGTCTTGTATCCTCTCGTCGGTTATTTTCACGATAGGGTCTGTCCGTATCCTTGCTGTCATTGCGTTTATAGGGGCGTTTTTCGTCATCCCGTCTGTTATTGTTGCGGTATGGTCTGTCGGAATCCTTGCTGTCATTGCGTTTATAGGGACGTTTTTCGTCTTCGTTTCTGTTATTGTTGCGGGATGGTCTGTCGGAATCCTTGCTATCATTGCGTCTATAAGGGCGTTTTTCGTCATCCCGTCTGTTGTTATTGCGATGTGGATTATCGTCGTTATATTGTTTGCGTTGTGGCGAATCACCGGCTTTACCCCAAGTCGTTTTTTTATCATCACGCGAGGTTGAATCGGATGTTTTTTGAATAAAAAAATCTTTTCGGGCATTACGTTTATCCGGTCGTTCGGAAGATAATGCATCTTTTAACGGATTTTTGTTCGTTTTTCTGGGGGTTCTTTTTCGTTCGTCAGCAGTCGTTTTCTTGCCCGGAGTTTCCTTATTTTTTTTAATGTAAACCACTTTATTCCTGTGTTATATGTTTAATATTTTCTCTAAATTCCATCCATAAAATGTAATTAATAAAATTATTAAACGCAAAATGATGGAATTTCGCAAAAGTAATCATTTTTTGCGTATCTTTTTCGTTTTATTTTTATTATTTATTGGTTTATTGACAGTTTAAATAGATATTGCTGAAATAAAAGTTTTCTTGATAGTTTCAAATTAAAAGTGTATTTTTGCAGATAACGAATGCTGAAGAAGAGTGCCGGCAGTTTTCGTTTTAGTTTATTGAGGCACTTTCATTTTTTTAAATTAAACTTTATGATTATTGAATTACCTAAATTACCGTATGAATTAAATGATTTAGAACCTGTTATTACTCAAAAAACCTTGGAATTCCACTATGGGAAACATCACCAAACGTATGTGAATAATCTAAACAATTTAATTAAAGATACTGCTTTTGAAAAGCAAAATTTGGAACAAATTATTAAAACTTCGGAAGGTGGAATTTTTAATAATGCCGCTCAAGTATGGAATCATACCTTCTATTTTTTTCAATTTGCTCCTGACGGGAAAGGAAATCCTTCTCATGAATTATTGGAAGCTATTCAAAAACAATGGAATACTTTAGATGAATGTAAAAAAGAATTCAATGCAAATGCAGTCAGTTTATTTGGTTCCGGTTGGGCTTGGTTGGTGAAAAATAAAGAAGGGAAATTGGAAATTGTAAAAGAAAGCAATGCCGGAAATCCAATGACAAAGGGATTGAAACCTATTTTAACTTTTGATGTTTGGGAACATGCTTATTATCTTGATTATCAAAATAGAAGACCTGATTACCTAAATGCTTTATGGAATATTATTAATTGGGATGAAATTAATAAACGTTTTAATGGCTAATGCTTGATTAATACCAAAATATTTACAAGGTGATAATTTCAATGATTGATTATTTCCTTGATTGAAATCGAATGAAGACATCCGTATATTTTTCAATTCCGGTATTGGATGAAAACGACTACCTTTTTACTACGCTTGATTGCATAGCAGACCAAACATTTAAGGGTAAAATATATGTTTATTTATGTGTCAATCAACCTGATTCGTGGTGGAAAAACGATAAATCAGTTGTTTGCTTCCGTAATCAATTAACATTATCTCGATTACAAAATGGCTATCGAAATTTGAATATCCATGTAATAGATAAAACAAGTCAAGGAAAGGGATGGTCGGAAAAGAAAAAAGGGGTTGGAATCGCACGTAAAACGATTGTAAACAATATTTTACAACAGGCTTCCGAATCGGATATACTAATTAGTATGGATGCCGATACCACGTTTAATGAATGTTTTGTAGAAACTATAGTCGAAACTTTTCAATCGAATCCGAAAGCTGTTGCTTTGAATATTCCATATTATCATTCTTTGTGTGGAAATGATATACAAGACAGAGCTTTACTTCGATATGAAATCTATTTACGAACTTATATGCTTAATATGTTGCGTATTAATAGTCCGTATGCATTTACGGCTTTTGGTTCAGCAATTGCTTGTCGGATAAAAGATTATAACGCAATAGGAGGTTTTGATGGTCAAACTGCCGGCGAGGATTTTTATTTCTTGCAAAAAATGGTAAAATACGGGAATTTAAAGTTATATACCGATACCCATGTTTATCCGTCTTCACGTATTTCGGAAAGAGTGCTCTATGGTACGGGAACTGCCATTGCTGATTTTCAAAACAATAACTTTAACCGCTATCCGATTTTTCATTTTTCATCGTTCGATGTTATTGCAGAAACCTATCAACGTATGCATGAAATTTTCAATAAAGATATTGTTTCGGAATTTATTGAATTTCTGAATTATAACTCTATTGAACAAGATTTATGGGGTAAATTGCGAACGAATTACAAGACACTTCCTCTGTTTACAAAAGCCTTTCATCAAAAAATTGACGGCTTACGCTTGTTTCAGTTTTTGCGAAATAGGCAAATTGCTATCAATAAAACCGATGAAATTTGTCTACAAGATTATCTTACAGCATTTTATCCTTTAAAATTCTTTGATATGAATCCGATTTCTTTTGATATTTCTACAATAGATAAATTACAATCAATCAGGAACTTTTTAGCCAATGAAGAAGATTCTTGGAGAAACAAACAAGATTTTCGAATTTTTGAAAAAAAAAGAGTAATTTTGCCAAATGAAATATAACTATATGTTAAATAATAAACACTTAATAATAGCGTTCTTATGTTCTTTTTGCCTAAATATGTATGCACAGAAAAAGGCAACAACTGATACGGCAAGCGTTCCAATGGGAGACAAATCGTCTAAAAATTATGTGCCGGCTTATTCCTATACGTATAATAAATGGTATCCTGAAATACATTCTTATTCGTTGATTGATACTTCGATTTACAATGTACATAGAGCTGAAATTTTATCTGCTTCGCGTAATTTATATGCCCAAACCGGATTAATAGGTCAAGCCAATTATACTATGAATTATTCCTTTCATAGAACGCATGGATTTATTTATAAAACAATGCCTTATACATTATATCATAGAAGTTTTGATAACTGGCAATGGCATTATGCTCCCGAATCCTATACGCGTATTGATTATGAATGGGCTTCGGGAAAAGAAAATTTATTCAATGTTGTACATGCTCAAACCATAAATAATTTTTCGTTTGAATTGGATTTTACTTCCATGATAGCCGAAGGACTTTATGTACGTCAAGCCGTTCGTGATATAAATGTGGGTACACGAGTATCCTATCATACGAATAAAAATCGCTATGGGTTTGATTTAGCGTATATTTTTAATTTATTTTCTTTAAATGAGAATGGAGGAATTGAAAACGATACCTTGTTTGAAACGGGATTGAAAGTGAGAAGTATATCTGTGAAATTTGAAAATGCTCAAAGTAATAATCAGGATCATGATGTCTTTTTTAGACAATATTTAAATCTTTCAAAAAATAAAACCATTAATGTAACAAATTATTACTATTTGGGATATCTTGTTCATGATTTTGAATTTTCAACATTAAAATCTTTATATAACGATCATGATTTAAATCTTGAATATTATAATATTGCTAATTACGATTCTCTCTTTACGTTTGATTCATTATCTTCTTATCAATTGAGAAACAGCTTGATGTGGACAAATTATATGAATGATGATACCTCATTAGTAAATCGTAACCATTTTGTTCATTTAGTCTTCGGAGTATCGCATGCCTACAGTAAAACGGGAGATAGTTGTTCTAATTACTATACCTATTCTTTAACACCTTTTACTAATATACATATTCGAATTATTCGCTATCTTGAGTTGAAATTGAATGGTTTATATTCTTTTCACGGATATAATTCAAACGATATTACCGCAGGCTTGAATCTATCATGGCAATTTAAAAACGAAAAAGATATATATCACGCATTATCAATAAATTCAAATTTTTATCGATATCAACCCGATTATTTTTATACGAATTATTTTGCAAACACCTATAATTGGAAAAATGAAAATTTAAAAAAGCAACAACATTTCCAAGTTGGGTTAGAATGGCAATATGATAAATATAAGGTAGATATAAATTATTACACCCTTCAAAACACCATGATAATTGGCGAAGATATGTTGCCCAATCAATTAGACAAAGCCGCCAATATCATGCAATTTGCTGCTTTGGTTCCTTTTCGATACAAGGGATTTGGATTCGATGCCACAATGTTTGTGCAATATTGTGATCAAAAATATATACCCATGCCGTGGTTTGCCGGTAGAGGCAGTGTCTTTTATGGATTTCCGATGTTTAAAAAAGCTATGTTTTTACAATTGGGTTTGGAAATGTTATATAATACTTCTTTTTATGCGAATGGATATAACCCTGTTATGCAGCAATTTTATTACCAAAATGATAAGAAAATTGGCAATTATGGGTACTTCGATTTTTTTGCTAATGTAAAAGTAAGCCGATTTTATTTTCATTTTGTGTTGGGAAATTTTTTAGCTGATGTATTTCAAAAAACCTATTATTTATTACCGCATTATCCGGCGAAAGGCTTGAATTTTAAAGTAGGAGCTTCTTGGCGGTTCCATGATTAATTATTTGAATTTTAATAGTTTAATTCAATTAATATGAAAAAAAATATTTTTGTTTTATCTTTTGTTTTGTATTTTTCCTCTGTATTTTGTGCTCCCGGAGATACCACTATTGTTCAAACATTTACGTTCGATCAAGGTAGACAAGCAGCGTGGACTGTTCGTGATGGTAAATTTCTTTTCCCAGATGGAAATAAAACCTACGAAAAAGTTCTAATGCTCTATTCCTTAAAATGCGACAATAGCTTGAATCCGGCTTGTGGAGAATGGGATTATATTTTTAATACCGTATTAAAACAGCACACAGGTGATTATGTAGATACCAATGAAGTGGTTATTGATTGGTGTTTGGGTAATTATATTACTCCTTACGGGTATGGCATTGATTTGGGAAATGGTTGGACTTGGGTGTATGATGTAACTGATTTTGTTCATTTGTTGAAGGATAGCGTTCACTTACAAGATGGAAATTTTCAAGAACAATTAGATCTGAAATTTCTATTTATTGAAGGAACTCCACCTCGTAATGTGTTGGAAATTAAAAATGTTTGGCAAGGGAGTTACAATTTAAAAGATTTTGACAACATAGTTACCGATACCACTTTTGCATTAAAGACATCGGTTAAATCGGTGAAATTACGAACAACCGTTACCGGACATGGTTTTGGAACGGGAAATAATTGTGGAGAATTTTGTGAAAATATTCATTCCGTAAAAGCCAATAATGCTAAAATTGCGGAATGGCAGATTGTTCAAAATTGTTCTAATAATCCTTTATATCCTCAAGGAGGAACATGGATTTATAATCGCGCGGGATGGTGTCCGGGTACACGCGGAACATTGCAAGAGTTCGATTTAACTCCATATATAAATAACCATTCCATTAATTTTGATTATGATATCGAGTATGATCCAAGTGGTAATTATGTAACTCATGTTGAATTGGTAACTTACGGTGATATTAATTTTCAAGAAGATGTATCTGCCGAAATGATTATTGCTCCAACCAACGATTATTTGCAAACAAGGTATAATCCAACTTGCGGAAATCCGATTATTGTTGTTAAAAATATAGGAGCCAATAATTTAACCGATTTAGATATAAAGTATTATTTTGAAGGAGGAAGTACAAATACCTTTCATTGGAAAGGTAATCTGGCTTTTATGCAAAAAGATACCGTTATTTTGCCGGTTCCCGATTGGAATGAAATTACATCCACTACCGGAATTTTCACTTTTGAATTAAGTAAACCTAACGGGAAAACGGATCCTACAGCTTATAATAATAAATTAAGTTCCTCGTTTACAATGCCAAGAAAAGCAACTGTGAATAAATTTCGGTTGGATTTTAAAACCAATCATGCACCCTTAGAAACTTCTTGGACAGTTTCGGATGTTTGGGGTAATGTATGCTATCAAAATGAAAATAATTTAACAGCAAATACAGCATATCAGCAGATTATGGAACTTCAAGAGGGTTGTTATGTTTTACGTATTCATGATTTGGGTGAAGATGGTCTAAGTTTTTGGGCTAATTTGCCTCCAAAGGGGGAGGGTACTTCCGGTTCGGTTTCGATAAAACAAGCTAATGCTGCCGGAACTTCCTTTTTGCCTTTTAAATCGTTTGATGGTGATTTTGGAATGGATTATCAGTATTATTTTGCCGTAAAAAATTATTTGGGTCTTCAACATATTCAACTTTCGGATAAAGGTGTGTTGGTTTTTCCAAATCCGGCTTCCGATTATGTAATGGTTCAATTACAGAATAATGATGCAGCAACTATTAATATTCAGTTGGTTGATGTTTATGGGAAAGTTATTAAAAATGAAATTCTTAATAATGGCAACTCCCTTCGCATTGATTTATCTTCCTTTTCAACAGGGATTTATTTTTTAGTGGTTAAAGAAGGAACTAAATCCATGGGAACGTATAAACTGATAAGATATTAAATTATTCTATTTTTCAAGCCATTCTAAAAAACTTTTCGGAATGGGAGTTTCAAATCTATTGATTTCGTTCGTTATCGGATGTTTAAATGCAAGTATTTGTGCATGAAGAAATAAACGTTCTTGTTTGTCTTTTTGGTTTCCATATTTTTGGTCGCCTACAATAGGATTTCCAATACTTTGTAAATGAATTCGTATTTGGTTTTTACGACCTGTCTGTAATTCAAGCGATAATAAACTATATTTTCCATTTGTTTTTAATGTTTTGTATGATGTGATTGCTTTTTGACCTACTTCATTTTGATGCGAGTGCATTTTTGTCGATTTATCTTCGGTAAGGTAGGTGGTAATCGTGTCGTGTGAAATAACCGGTGTTCCATAAACTATGGCAATATAAGTCCGTTCCACAATATATTCATTCCAATTTGATTGCAATAGCGATTGTATGCTTTGATTTTTAGCAAACATCATGATACCGGAAGTATCTCTATCCAAACGATGTAATAAATAAATCCGATTTTGTTTGTTTGTGAGTTTGATGTATTTATTTAAAATATTATAAGCGGTTTCTTCCTCATGTTTTAATGTGCCGACACTCAGTAAACCTTCTCTTTTGTGGATAACAATTATCGAATCGTCTTCAAAAATAATTTTAAGTTTAGGATGACTAAATGCTTGGTTTTTATTTGATTTATCGGAAATAATACGAATTTCATCTCCGGATTTAAGTAGATAATCAAATTTTGTAATGATTTGATTATTATTGAGTAAAATATTTTTATTTTTTAAAAGTAATTTTATGGAAGAAATACTTTGTTGCGATAATTTGGTTTTCAAAAAATCAAATAAAAGACTGTCCTCCATTACTTTTAAACGGAAATATTTTGAGTTGGAATCTTTATTTATAGGTTGTTTCATAGGATAGAATTAAGGTGCAAAAGTAGATTTTTTTCTTATACAAGTCGTAAATAAATAGTCGGAAAATAGAATAAAAGCTATAAAATTGTTGCTTAGTATTTATCTGTTTCGAGGAATTGAGTATCTTTGCATATCATAAAAATAAAAGCAAAATAAGTCGTATGGAATATAATTTCAATGAGATAGAAAATAAATGGAGAAAATTTTGGTCGGAAAACAAAACATATAGAGCCGAAAATATATCGGATAAGCCAAAATTTTATGTCTTGGATATGTTTCCATATCCTTCGGGAGCGGGTTTGCATGTCGGGCACCCTTTAGGTTATATTGCCAGCGATATTTTTGCTCGTTACAAACGTTTAAAAGGTTTTAATGTATTGCATCCCATGGGTTATGATGCCTACGGTTTGCCTGCCGAACAATATGCCATACAAACCGGACAACATCCGGCGATTACAACCGAAAAAAATATTAAACGTTATCGTGAGCAATTAGATAAAATTGGTTTATCTTTTGATTGGGATAGAGAGGTAAGAACTTGTAATCCTGATTACTACAAATGGACACAGTGGGGTTTTATTCAATTATTTAACCATGCTTATTGCAATCAGGCAAAAAAAGCCATTTCTATAGACGAACTGGTGGAAGCTTTTGAAGCTACAGGAACGGAAGGTTTGGATATGGCAACAACCAATACAATTACATTTACGGCTGACGAATGGAAAATGAAATCCGAAGAAGAAAAACAAACCGTTCTAATGCACTATCGTTTGGTGTATTTATCGGAATGTATGGTAAATTGGTGTCCAAAATTAGGAACGGTTTTAGCAAACGATGAAGTGGTAAATGGTACATCGGTTCGTGGGGGATGTCCCGTTGAACGAAGATCTATGCGACAATGGTCGCTTCGTATTACTGCTTATACCGAACGTTTGCTTGAAGGATTAAATAGGGTAGAATGGTCCGATTCGTTAAAAGAAATTCAACGCAATTGGATTGGGCGTAGCGAAGGTGCTTTTGTTCAATTCCCTATTCAAGGACATGCTAATACATTGGATGTGTTTACAACTCGTCCCGATACGATTTTTGGCGTAACATTCATGGTTTTATCGCCTGAACATGAGTTAATTAATAAAATTGTTACTTCCGAAAAAAAGAAAGAAACAGAAGAATATTTCCACTGGGCAAAAAATCGAAGCGAACGCGATCGTTTATCGGAAGTAAAAAAAATAAGCGGCGTATTCACAGGTGCTTATGCTATCAATCCATTTAATAAGCAGTTGATTCCTATATGGATTTCCGATTATGTGTTAGCCGGATA